>JABEVD010000224.1 GCA_013044025.1 Burkholderiales bacterium | reverse complement strand
GAACTGGTGCTGGGGCTGATCGAAGCAAATCGCCCTTCCGCAGAGGATTGAATTTCCTTCAGGCGGAATTTCTGGTACAGCAACAGACCTGGGAACAGGCCGGACAGGTGCAGGTTCTCAGGCAGGTTGGCAATCCGTGAGGATGCGCATGCTCCTGCGCATGATCATCGAAAAGTTTCTCCCCGCACGACGGGCAGAAGCACACCCCATTTTCATCCAGTTCGCATTCGCTTGCAGACAAGGGCATCTCTCTCTCCGGAATAGTCCGAATTCCCGATCGCCAGATGCAATAGAATGATTCTAAAAGAATTGCAGCAACCGATTGACGCTATGATGAACCAGAGACGAATTTCGCACAAGCGAAAATTCGTCTTCGATGCGAATCAGCCAATTCCCCTGGAAAGATCGGCAATGATGTCCTCCGCCGATTCCAGCCCGACCGCAACCCTGAGCAAGCCCTCGCGGATTCCGGCAGCCTCTCTCGCTTCGGGGGAAATCCGCCCGTGCGTGGTGGTGGCAGGATGGGTGATGGTCGACTTGGAATCCCCGAGGTTCGCGGTGATCGAGATCATTCTGGTGGAATCGACCACCTTCCACGCCGCTTCCCGTCCACCCTTGACCTCGAAGGAGACGATCGCGCCCCCCATGCTCTGCTGGATCTTCGCCAGTTCGTACTGGGGATGGGAAGGAAGTCCGGGATAATATACCCGCTCGATCGAGGGCTGCGATTCCAGCCATTTCGCGAGCTCCAGCGCGCTCCTGGACTGCGCCTCCATCCTGATCCTGAGCGTCTCCAGCCCCTTCAGGAAAATCCATGCATTGAATGCGCTCATGGTGGGTCCTGCCGTCCTCAGGAAATTTCTCACGCCTTCCATGAGTTCGGCGCTGCCGAGCACAGCGCCTCCCAGCACCCTTCCCTGCCCGTCGATGTATTTGGTCGCCGAATGGACCACGATGTCCGCGCCCAGTTCGAGCGGCTTCTGGATCGCCGGCGTGCAGAAGCAGTTGTCGACCGCGAGTTTCGCGCCGACCCGCTTCGCCACTGCGGCAAGGGCCGCGATGTCGGAGAGTTCCATCAGCGGGTTCGAAGGGGTTTCGACGAAGAAGAGCCTGGTGTTGGGCTTCGAAGCCTTTTCCCATTCGGACGGATCGGACGCGGATACGAAAGTGGTCTCGATCCCGAAACGCTTCAGGATGTTTCCGAAAAGCTGCACGGTCGAGCCGAAAATGCTTCTCGAGGATACGATATGGTCCCCGGCGGAAAGCAGCCCCATCGCGCAGGAAAGGATGGCCGCCATTCCGGATGAAGTCGCAACACAGGTTTCCGCCCCTTCCAGCGCTGCGAGCCTCTCCTGGAAAGCGGTGACGGTCGGATTCGTGAACCTCGCATAGATGTTCCCGGGCTCCGCGCCGGAAAAGCGCGCGGCAGCCTGTTCCGCGCTTTCGAACACGAAGCTCGAAGTGAGATACATCGCCTCGGAATGCTCGTTGAACTGACTGCGGTGCACCCCGCTTCTCACCGCCAGCGTGTCGAATCCGAAATCGTCTTCCATCATTTATTCCTCCGCGTTGACCAGGTTGAGATCGAGCTGGGTGCTCGTCGAAGATTCCGGATCCCTGGATTTCTTGCCGCTACCCCGCAATGTTTCCATATTGTCGAGGTAATGCTGCGTGACATCCCCGGTGATGTAGCGTCCGTCGAAGCAGGAGCTCTCGAAATTGCAGAGCCCGGGGTTGACCTGCTGCACGCTCTTCTTGAGCGATTCGAGATCCTGATAGATCAGCCTGTGCGCGCCGATCTCGTAGGCGATTTCATCGTCGGTTCGTCCGGTGGCAATGAGTTCGCTGCGGGTCGGCATGTCGATTCCGTAGACATTGGGAAAGCGCACGGGAGGCGCCGCAGATGCGAAATACACCTTGAGCGCCCCGGCTTCCCGCGCCATCTGCACGATTTCGCGGCTCGTCGTGCCCCTCACGATCGAGTCGGCGACCAGCATCACGTTCTTTCCCTTGAATTCCACCCCGATCGCATTCAATTTCTGGCGAACCGATTTCTTGCGCATCGCCTGACCGGGCATGATGAAGGTCCTGCCGATGTAACGATTCTTGACGAATCCCTCGCGGAAATCGATTCCGAGTCGATTGGCAAGCTGCAACGCGCTCGGGCGGCTCGAATCGGGGATCGGAATCACCACGTCGATGTCGTGATCGCCCATGGTATCGCGAATCTTGTCGGCGAGATTTTCTCCCATCCTGAGGCGGGCTTCGTACACGGAAATCCCGTCGATCACCGAATCCGGCCGTGCGAGATAGACATATTCGAAAATGCAGGGATGATGGTTCACCTGCCCGGAACAGGATCTGCTGTAGAAATTCCCGTCCATGTCGATGAAAATGGCTTCCCCGGGCGCCACGTCCCGGATCAGCTTGAACCCCAGCGTGTCGAGCGCAACGCTTTCCGAGGCGACGAGGTATTCGATTCCTTCCGCGGTCTGGTTGGTGCCGAATACCAGCGGGCGGATCCCATGAGGATCGCGGAAAGCGAGCATGCCGTAGCCGGAAATCAGCGCCACCACTGCATAGGCTCCCCTGCAGCGCCTGTGAACGCCGGAAACCGCTTCGAAAATGGTCTCCGGGCTCAGGTTGTAATTGAAGGAAGATTCCTGAAGTTCATGGGCAAGCACATTGAGCAGCACTTCCGAATCGGAATTGGTGTTCACATGACGAAGATCCTGCCTGAACAGCTCGTCTTTCAACTGATCCGAATTGGTCAGGTTGCCGTTATGGCCGAGCACGATGCCGAAGGGCGAATTCACGTAAAAAGGCTGCGCTTCGGCCGCCGACTCCGAGGAACCGGCAGTCGGATAGCGCACATGCCCGATTCCCATGTTGCCCTGCAGGGAGCGCATGTTGCGGGTCCTGAAGACGTCCCGCACCAGCCCGTTTCCCTTGTGCATATGAAACACGCTGCCTTCGCTCGTCACGATTCCTGCCGCATCCTGACCGCGGTGCTGCAGCACCAGCAATCCGTCATAGAGCACCTGATTGACGGGCGATTTTGCAACGATGCCTAAAATTCCACACATATTCGATTCACCTGTAGTTGAATTTCTCGCTCTCGAAGCGGATATGCCTCGAAAGCCCTTCCGGGAGCCAGGATCTCGCCATGATGGCCGAGGATTCGATCGGCCCCCGAAATTTCGCGTTCCGCCATGCCACGCTGTCCGGGAAGGAGGTCATTCCGGACATCAGGGCCAGCACCACGACGATCAGCCCGCCGCGCGCCAGCCCGAAGGCGAATCCGAGCAGCCCGTCCACCCATCCCAGTCCCACTCCCTTGACGAGCCCGGAGAGCAGCTTCGTGAAAAGCGCAATCACGATAAGCGCGCAAACGAAAATCCCTGCGAATGCCACCAGCGTTCGCAACGGGGCGCCCGACAGGCCGGGGGGAAGCATTTCGGCGATGTTCGCAGCGAAATGGTTGGCGCACCACAGAGCGGCCGCCCATGCGGCAAGGGAAAGAAACTCGCGTACGAATCCTCTCATTGCGCCGAGAAGCACGGAAACCGCAACGATTCCGATCGCGACCATATCCACGAACGTCATGCCCTACCTGCTTTCGACGATGCCGAGAATCCCCATTCTTCCGATTTTTCTTAGCGCCTTGTCCGCCTCGTCGCGGCTTGCGAAAGGTCCGACCATCACTTTCGTCTGCAATCCCTTTTCCGATTTCATCGGCTCGACCAGGGTCTTGAAATCCTCCGAAGAAAGCTTCGCTCTCAGATCCTTCGCATTGGCTTCGTTCGAAAACACCCCCACCTTGAGATAATATCCGTGCGGAATGGCTGCAGGGGAAGACTGCGAAACCGCGACTGGAGAAACCACCGTGGGGGCTGGGGACGGCATGGAAACCGCCACGGGCGGAACCGCCGCGACGAAAGGAGGCGCTGCTTTCTCGTCCTGGATCCGGATCTCGACATTGCCGACCGGCGGGGTTCTGTCGTCGAAAACCATGGGGAGCACGATGGCGGAAACAATGACGAGGGCAATGGCGCCGACGAGCCTCCTCCGTGCGCGCTTTCTGAGCAGGATTTCCTCTTCGGAGACAGTCTGTCTAGCCATGTCCTCTAGCCCCGCCGTTCGGGTTCAAATCCATGAAATCGGCGACCGTGTGAAAGGAGCCGAATACCAGAATTCTATCATTTCCTGCGGCAAGCGCACAGGCGAAGTTCCAGGCTTCCCGCATCGAGGCCGCCTTCACAGGATTCCCGAACCCCTGTTCCGAAAATGCGCGCTCGAGACGGGGAAGATCCGCCCCCCTGGGCACATCGAGCGGATAGATCACCCATTCGTCGATCTCCCCTGAAACCGCCCGAATCACGCCCGCGATGTCCTTGTCGGCGAGCATGGAAAAGATGGCGACGGTCTTTCCGGAACCGGGATTTTGCTTCAGATTGGCGGCGAGATTCCGTGCAGCTTGCGGATTATGCGCGACATCCAGCGTGACATCGCCGAATTTCTGGAATCTTCCGCGAAGTTCGAGATCCAGGAAAGCCGCCGATGCGGTTTTTTCATCGGGAAAAATGCCGAGACAATCGAGGGCGGCAAGCGCTACCGAGGCATTGGAAAGCTGAACCGATCCCTCGAGCGAAGGAATGGAAAGAACATCGAGTTTCCGCTTCATTCCATGATAATTCCACGAAGTTCCGAGATTTTCCCAGGAGAAATCCCTTCCAGCCAGAAAAAGCCTTGCGCCAGCCTCCCGAGCCGGATCGAGCACCAGATCGGTGGCGGAAACCGCACAATGGCCGTTCCTGAAAATCCCCGCCTTTTCCGCAGCGATCTCGCCCAGCGTGTTGCCGAGATAATCCATGTGATCGAAATCGATTCCGGTGATCACCGCGCAATCGGCATCGAATGCATTCACCGCATCGAGCCTGCCGCCCAGCCCGACTTCGAGAATCGCAATGTCGACCCTTTGATCGATGAAAAGCTGCACGGCTGCGAGCGTGGTATATTCGAAATAGGTGAGGCTCGTCTCCCCCCTCGCCTGTTCCACTCGGGCGAGAGCAGAACAGATTTCAACGTCCTGCGCCTCACGACGATCGAGGCGGATTCTCTCCGAAAATCTCAGCAGATGCGGGGAAGTGTAACAGCCTGTCCGGTAACCGGCATGATGGAGCAGGGATTCGAGCATGGCGCAGGTCGATCCCTTGCCATTGGTGCCGGCCACGGCGATCACGGGAAAGGAGGGGGAAAGCCCCATTTTCTCCTTCACCGCGCGAACCCGGTCAAGGCCCATTTCCACCGTCTTCGGATGGATTCCCTCGATATAGCGCAACCAACCCGAAAGATCTGGAAAATCAGGCATTCACGGTAGGCTTGTGCATCAGAAGGGCAGCGAGGCCGGCCAGCTTGTCGCGCATCTGGCGGCGATCCACGATCATGTCGATGGCGCCGTGTTCGAGCAGGAATTCGGCGCGCTGAAAACCGTCCGGAAGCACTTCCCGAACAGTCTGCTCGATGACCCTGGGACCTGCGAAGCCGATCAGTGCGCCGGGTTCAGCGATCACCACGTCGCCGATCATGGCGAAGCTTGCGGAGACGCCGCCCATGGTGGGATCGGTGAGCACGGAAATGAAGGGAAGCCCTACGGAAGCCAGGCGGTTGAGGGCAGCAGTGGTTTTCGCCATCTGCATCAGCGAAAGCAGCCCTTCCTGCATCCTCGCCCCGCCGCTCGCGCTGAATACCACGAAAGCCGTCTTCTGCTCTATGGCCGCATCCACGCCGCGCACGAAGCGTTCGCCGACGACCGACCCCATCGATCCGCCCATGAACCTGAATTCGAATGCGGCGGCGACCATCGGAATCGTCTTGATGCTGCCCGCCATCACGATGAGGGAATCGTATTCCCCGGTATCTTCCTCGGCCGAGACCAGCCTGTCGACATAGCGCTTCGAATCCTTGAATTTCAGGCTGTCGACCGGCCTCACTTCGGCGCCGATCTCGTAGCGATGCTCCGGATCGAAAAGCAGCTCCAGCCTGGTTCTCGCCCCCAGCCGGTTATGGAAATTGCATTTCGGGCAGACGTTGAGATTGTTTTCGAGATCGGAATAATACAGCACGGCCTCGCAGCTCGCGCATTTGCTCCAGAGCCCTTCCGGAACGATCTTCCGGGTTTCGCTGAGTTCCTTGCGTTTGATCTTGGGCGGCAAAAGTTTTTCAAACCAGCTCATGGATCCCCCTATGCGTCAATGGCAGTTCTGATCGATCTCAGGAAAAGGGCAACCTTTTCCGCCGCGGACTGCGCTTCCGATTGCTCGATTTCCTGGACGATCCGGCTGCCGATCACCACGCCGTCTGCGATCATTGCAGCAGCCTTCGCGGTTTTTCCGTCCCGGATGCCGAAGCCGATGCAGACCGGAAGATCGATCTGTTCGCGGATCTTCGCCACGCGGTTTCCCACATCGCCAAAATCCAGATGCGTTGCTCCGGTCACGCCTTTGAGCGATACATAATAGACATAGCCGGACGCGTATTTCGCAACCTTGGCGATGCGCTCCTCCGTGGTGGTCGGGGAGAGCAGGAAAATCGGGGAGATTTCCTCCCTTGCGAAGGATTCGAGCATTTCTTCCGCTTCTTCAGGCGGGCAGTCCACAGTGAGCACGCCGTCCACGCCCACTCTTTTCGCCTGCGCAGAAAAGCTCGAATAGCCCATCGCCTCGAAAGGATTGGCATAGCCCATCAGGACCACAGGAGTCGAATCGTCCTTCTTTCTGAATTCCTCGACCATGGACAGGATGTCGCGAAGCGAGGTGCCATGGCGCAGGGCGCGCTCCGAGGCGCGCTGGATCACCTGTCCGTCCGACATGGGATCGGAAAAAGGCACGCCGATCTCCAGGATGTCCGCCACCCCTTCCACCAGCGCATGCATGAGCGGAACGGTCGAGGAAGGATGCGGATCTCCCGCGGTGATGAATGGAACGAGCGCCTTCCTGCCCTCGCCCTTCAGTCTTTTGAAAGTGTTCTGGATTCTTGACATGTACGATTACCTGAGCGAGATGCCCGAATGTTCCGCCACTGTATTGATGTCCTTGTCGCCGCGCCCGGAAAGATTGACGAGCAGGATCCGGTCCTTCGCCATTTGCGGGGCGATTTTCGCAGCATGGGCGAGCGCGTGGCTCGATTCGAGCGCGGGAATGATTCCCTCGAAACGGCACAGCGCATGAAAGGCGGCCAGCGCTTCCGCGTCGGTCGCTGCCGCATATTCGACCCTTCCCGTATCCTTCAGCCAGGCATGCTCCGGCCCCACCCCGGGATAATCGAGCCCTGCGGAAATCGAATGGGTGTCGGAAATCTGGCCGTTCTCGTCCTGCATGAGATAGGTCCGGTTGCCGTGCAGCACGCCCGGCCTGCCCGCGCAAAGGGGAGCGGCATGTCGTCCTGTCTGTATTCCGTCTCCAGCCGCCTCGACCCCGGTCATTTTCACCGATTCTTCCTCGAGATAGGGGTAAAAAAGCCCGATCGCATTCGATCCTCCACCCACTGCGGCGATCAGCCTGTCCGGCTGCCTGCCGCACAGTTCCAGCATCTGGCTCTTCGCCTCGCGCCCGATCACGCACTGGAAATCCCTCACCATCATCGGGTAGGGATGAGGGCCTGCCGCCGTGCCGATGATGTAGAAAGTGCGCTCGACGTTGGTGACCCAGTCGCGCATCGCCTCGTTCATCGCGTCCTTGAGCGTTTTCGACCCGCTCTCCACCGGAACCACGGTCGCGCCCAGCAGCTTCATCCGGTACACATTGGGCGCCTGGCGCTTCACATCTTCGGCGCCCATGTACACCACGCATTCCATTCCGAAGCGCGCAGCCACCGTGGCAGTCGCCACCCCGTGCTGTCCCGCTCCGGTTTCGGCGATCACCCGGTTCTTGCCCATCCTTCTGGCCAGAATGGCCTGTCCGATGGTGTTGTTGATCTTGTGCGCGCCGGTATGATTGAGATCCTCCCGCTTCAGGTAGATCTGCGCACCGCCCAAATGCTCCGACCAGCGCCTGGCATGATAGATCGGGCTGGGCCGTCCCACGTAATGCTTCAGATCATGCTCGAATTCCTTGCGGAATTCCGGGTCATTCCTGCAGCTTTCATAGGCGATGCGCAATTCCTCGATCGGCTGGATCAGCGTCTCTCCGACGAATATGCCGCCATAGGGGCCGAAATGCCCGCGACTGTCCGGAAAATCATACATCGGCTATTTTCACTCCTCGCATGAAAGCGGCGATTTTCGCCGCATCCTTGATTCCTTTTGCGGATTCGACTCCGCTGCTCACGTCGACCGCCCAGGGGTCGACTTTTCCGATCGCTTCGGTCACGTTTTCCGGATCCAGTCCTCCGGAAAGAATCACTGGAAGCGGGAAATTCTTCGGCACGAGATCCCAGTCGAAGGATTTCCCGGTGCCGCCCTGCACGCCTTCCACCCATGCGTCGAGCAGGATTCCCTTCGCATCCGGATAGCCGGCTGCGTATTGTACCAAATCGAGACCCGGTTTGACTCTCACAGCCTTGATATGAGGTACGCGGAAGCTGGAACAGAATGCGCCGTCCTCTTCGCCGTGAAACTGGAGCAGGTCGATGGGCAGCGCGCAGAGCACTTCCTCCACTTCCTCCCTTGCGGGATTGACGAAAAGCGCGACGCTGCCGACGAAAGGAGGGAGCGCACGAAGGATTTCCCGAGCCTGCCCGATCGAGACATGACGAGGACTTTTCGCGTAAAACACCAGGCCGATCGCATGCGCCCCGCAACGGGCCGCAGCCAGCGCATCTTCCACCCTGGTGATCCCGCAAATCTTGACCCTTTTCATCTTCTTCCCAATATTTCGCGTCCAGAACCGGAAGGGATTCCCCATTCCTCATCATACCCCACTTCGGAAAGATACAATCCGCATGGGGAAAAGGTGGGGGCGGCGAGCGTCCTGTCCTTCGCTTCCAGCAGCCATTTCATCCAGGATGGATCGCATTTTCCCCGCCCGACATAAAGGAGGCTGCCCACGATGTTGCGCACCATGTGATGCAGGAAGGCGTTGGCGCGGATTTCGAACACCACGTAATCCCCAGATCTTTCGATTCCGATCTGCTGCATTTCCCTGAAAGGGGTGTTCGCCTGGCATTCGGATGCGCGAAACGCGCTGAAATCATGCTCTCCGAGCAGATGGACGGAAGCCTCACGCATCGCTTCCAGATCGAGGGGGTGGTGGCACCAGCCCACTTTGGTGCTCATGAGCGCGGGGCGCACCGCATGGTTGAGCAGCAGATAGGTATATCTTCTCCAGTTCGCTGAATATCTGGCGTGAAAGCGCTCGTCCACTTCCCGGGCCCAGGTTACCCCGATTCCATCCGGAACATGGCTGTTCACGCCGCGAACCCAGGCCTGCAGCGGCCGAATCGCCCCGGTATCGAAATGCGCGATCTGGGCGGTGGCATGCACGCCCCGGTCGGTTCTTCCTGCGGCATGAACCTCCACCTTTTCTCCTGCGATTTTCGAAACCGCAGCTTCCAGTTCGTCCTGAATGGTGGAGCCGAAAGGCTGGCGCTGCCAGCCGTGGAAGGAACTGCCGTCGTATTCTATGCCGATTGCGATTCTCACAGCGAAATCAGGGCAAGAAGCGCGATCATGGCAATCCCGTCGGGCGCGCCGAACCGGTAGAGATCGATTTTGAGCGTGGTGGAGGGAAATTCTTCCAGGGCGAAGGCTGATTCCATTCTTTCGAAAAGACTGCCGCTGCCTTTTTCTTCCGCATAGCGCAGGGTGAGCAACAGTCTGACCGCAATCCGCTCGACCTTCACTCCGAGCGCTCCGAGCGGAGAAAGCAGGCTATAGATTCCGCTCAACATCATTTCCCTCGGCGTGCATCCCTGCAACACGGCCAGACAGGCGATGGCGAAAAGAATCCTTCCTGCCTGCAAGGCTGCCGAATCGATTCCCTGCCAGGTCGGGCTTGCCATCCCGAGCAACGGAAATAGCGGATCGCCTGGCGTGGAAAACGCATAGATCGCGAACAGGGTGAAAAGAATCCAGCGCATCCTGGACAGTTGCCGCACGAATATCTCGCGCCCTGCGAGGGAAAGAAAAACGGCAGCGCGCAGCGCAAGCAACAGCAGATCCCGTGGCGCTGCGGTAAAGGCACGTACCACCAGGATCACCCAGACCGCAATCCTGGTCGCAGGATGAATTGCGAAACTCTGAAACATTTCAGCTTCTGGTCAGGTTGCCGAGCATCGATCTCGCCATCGACTTCTGATCCGCATCGCCCTCGTTCAGCACTTCCTCGAGAATTTCGTGCGCGCCCTCGTGATCGCCCATTTCCTGATAGTCCTTGGCAAGATCGAGCTTGGTCGCCACTTCGTACCAGAGCGGATCCTTCTGCTGCCGGGAATCGACTTTCGGCTCTTCGCCCAGGTTGAGATCCACATCCGGCATTTCCAGCGATGGCGCTTCGATCGGCGCCTCCACCTCGAACTCAGGTTCGGGCTCCACCTTGCGTTCAGGTTCTTCCCTGATCTCCGGCATCGACTCGAACTTCTGCTCCGCTTGCGCTTCTTCCGTCCCCTCATCGATCAGGGAGAAGAAATCGAATCCTTCCTCTTCGGTCGGCACGGCCGGTGCTGCGGCCTCTGGCGTCTTCACTGCAGGCGCGGGCTCGAAATGCACCATTTCCAGTTCGTGCACCTCCTCGTTGGCTGCAGGCGGCGCTTCTTCCAGCATGGCGGCAAAATCGTATTCCGCTTCGCTGGTTTCAGGAACCGATTCGAGCATCGCGGAGAAATCATAATCGACCGCTTCTTCCGGTGCCGGCGGCGCAGCCGCCTCTTCTTCCGGAATCGTCTCCAGCATGGAGGAGAAATCGTAATCGACCGTTTCCTGAGGCGCCTCCTCGAGCTTCGGCGCTTCTTGCAGCTTCGGCGCCGCTTCTTCCATCACCGGAACGGCTTCGGCAACCTCGGTGGG
>JABEVD010000223.1 GCA_013044025.1 Burkholderiales bacterium | reverse complement strand
GTTGTACCAGGGCTCCCTGAGATTCAGGTCGAGCATTCTCGGCGCATCGCATCGGAGCAGGTTGCAAAGCGCTCGACGCGACACCTTGTTGCGCTGCGCGAGCGTGCCGAAATAGACGAGATCTGGCTGGATCGAGAGGGAGGCCCGCTCCGCCATGCCCGCGTGGATATGGTCGTAGGCCTGGTCGGGGGCGATTTCGAAGCGGTGCTTCCCATCCTCGAAATGCACCAGAACCTGCCCGGTTGGATGCTCCGGATCGATCTGCACGCCCAGGGTTTCCATGCCGCAATCGACCATGCGCCGCATCAGCTCATCCTTCAGCTCGTCGTTTCCGACCCGGGTGATGAGGACGGGATTGAGCCCGAAGGCCTTCAGATGCCTTGCCACGTTGAAGGGCGCGCCGCCCAGCACATCACCGTCCGGAAACCTGTCCGCGAGCACTTCGCCGAACAGGACCACGGTTCCGGAATGTTGCCTCGAAAGCAGCCTGGGAAGGGGATGGTTCATGGCCTCGAATCGTATTGCGCAAAATTGATTCTAGTTTTGTCGGGAATTTCCCGCCAGGAAAAATTTTCCGCGGTTGCCAAGGTCATGAGCTCGCATGGGGATCCACGCTCAGCATGATGACCTCGATTTCCTCGATGATTTCCTCCTGTCTCATCTGGTTGAAGCGCATTCTCAGCCTTTCCACCTTCTCCTTCAGCCTGGAAATCGCGTTTTCCATGTGGTCGATCCGCCGGCGGTTCTCTTCCATGAGCGAGCTGTACAGCACTTCGTGCAGCGCCACATAAAGGTACTGCCCGGAAAGCTTTTCGTAAAGATCGAAAGGTTCGAGATGGATCAGGGGAGGGTGGGAATATCCAGGAGAGGGCAGATCGGGAAGCGGCAGCAGCCTCCTCGATTTCACCGATCCCTCTTCATGATGGATCGCCGTGATGCCGAGCGCGGATCCCTGGGCGGACTGCATTTTTTCCAGGGCATCGACCAGCGCGGCGAGAACGGGTTCGACTTCCTCTGCAACGTTCGCCCCGGGAATCAGGAGGTCCGGTGCGAGGTTCGCGAGACGGCTTCCCACCGCGACGACCGGGATTCCCGGCAGGATTTCCTCTCCGGCTCTGGCGAGTTGCGCATTGAAATCGCCGCAAAAGCTTCTTTCCGATCCGATCAGCAGGCAGATTTCGCGCGTCTCCGCCGGAGGATTCCTGCCGTAACAGGAAGTGAAATCCGCGATCGCATTTTCCATCGCATCCACCGCGATTCGCTGTGCGGAAAGAAACGAAGCGAGCTTTCTGGTTTCCATGAAGGCGAGATTCTTCATTGCGGTCATGATGTCGCCGATCTCGACGAGGCTCGCGAGCCTCGTCGACAGGTCATGACGCCTGCCCATGGGCCTTTTTCAATGCATCCCGCCAGGATTCGCGGCTGTCCGACAGGGTGAGCTCGCAACTGCAGGATTCGATTTTCCGCAATTCACTGGAAAGCACCTCGCGGTCTTCGGAAGAAAAGAAACTTTCATTGTAGGCGACCAGCCAGGCCATCTGTTTTTCGATGGAAATGGGGGAGAGCCTTTCCTGCTTGAGGAGCTCCCTGAGGATCCTGCCGCGCCGGATGCGCTCTTCCATGCTCGCTTCGAGCTTCGAGCCGAAGCGGGTGAAAACCTCCAGTTCGAGAAACTGCAGGTAATCGAGCTTCATTCTGCCCGCTTCCCTTTTCACCGCAGGATGCTGGGCCTTTCCGCCTATCCTGGAAACGGATTTGCGGATGTCGATCGCGGGAAGAAATCCGCGAGAGAAGAGCTGTGCGTCGAGATAGACCTGTCCGTCGGTGATCGAGATCAGGTTGGTCGGGATGTAGGAAGCGATTTCCCCCTGTTCGGTTTCCACAATGGGAATGGCGGTCATGCTTCCCCCGCCAAGATGGGGGGCGAGGCAGGTGGAACGCTCGAGCAGCCTTGCGTGCAGATGGAAAATGTCCCCGGGATAGGCTTCCCGCCCTGGCGGTCGCCGCAAAAGAAGCGACAGTTCCCGGTAGGTCCGCGCATGGGTGGTGAGATCGTCGTAGACGACGAGGGTGTCATGCCCTTCCCACATCCAGTGCTCCGCGATCGCGGCCCCGCAAAAAGGGGCGAGATATTTCAGTCCGGGCATCGCGGTCGCTTCCGCAACCACCACCGTGGTGTATTCGAGCGCGCCGGATTGTTTCAATGTTTCCACTACGCTCGCCACTGCCGAGCGCTTTTGCCCGATGAGAACCTGGATGCAGCGCACGTTCCTGCCTTTCTGGTTCAGCACCATGTCGAGGGCGAGGGAACTCTTTCCGGTGCCGTTGTCTCCGACGAGGAGCTGCCTTTGCCCCATTCCGATCGGAATCAGCGCGTCGATGATGCGGTTTCCGCTGTAGAGGGGGCGGTCGACGAAATCCCTTTCCATGATGGAAGGGGAGGAGACGTCGATCTGGCGAAAGGAGGCGGTTTCCGGGGGATCCAGCTCGTCGAGCGGATTGCCGAGCGGGTCGACGATACGTCCGAGCAGCGAATCTCCCACTCCGATGGACAGGCGCTTCCCGGAGAGCCTCGCCGTCGTTCCCGCGGCGAGATCCTCGCTCTGCCTGAGCAAAATCGCGCCGATCCTGTCGGAGGAAAGATGGAAAACCAGCGCCTCGCTGCCGTCTTCGAGCGAAATGATTTCGTCCATGCTCGCATCGGGCAATCCGGAAATCCAGGCGATTCCGTCCCCCACCGAGATCACCGTTCCCCGCTCCGAAATCCTGAGACCGAAAGAATAGCCCTGCGCCCAGTTGCGCAGCGCTTCGATGCGCAGCGAATCAGCCACCATTTTTCGCAGCTTCCCTGAAAAAGGCGAGTTCTTCGACAAGATTCGCTTCCATCACCCACGGGCCGATCCTGGCCCTGAGGCCGCAGACGATTTCCGGATCCTCGTGGAAAGTGCCTTGCAGTTCGCGTCCTGCCAGCATGGAAATCGACTTGACGATTTGATCCCTGCATTTCTGCGAAAGCGGGAAAGCGCTCGAAACGGAAACAAGGAGTTCCGTCCGGGAGGCGAGCATTTCGCGGATGGGGCCCGCATCGAGTCCTGCAAGTTCTTCGAGGAATGCGTTGCAAATCATTGATTCCAGATCGCTAGAAGCGAATCTGGCAAGCAGTCTGGATGCGAATTTCGTTGCGGCTTCGAGCGCGCCATTCTCGGCATTGCGCATCCATTCACTGGTCCTGCGATCTTCCTGGGCAAGACGCTTCGCGCGCTCCTTTTCCAGATCGGAATCCAGCTCTTCCAGCCTTTTTTTGCGCATCTCGCCGATCTCTGTTGCGAGTTCCGCTTCCAGGATCTGCCTGCGGTTTTCCCATTCCTGCAGGAGGCGCAGGTTCTCGCGCTTCTCTCCCAGCGCTTCCTCCTTCAATCCTTTTGCAGCAGAGAGGGTCTCCTCGACCTCGCGTCTTCTGGATGCTACCGCTTCGAGCACCGGGCGATAAAGGAAACGCTTCAATATCCAGATCAGGATCAGGCAATTGACGATTTCCAGCAGGAAAGTGCTCCAGTCGAGTTCCATCGCCTATTTGTGCAGCAGGTATTCGAGAAGCGGGTTCCTGAAAAGCACGATGAGCACGATCACGAGCACGTAGATCGCTAACGATTCGATCATCGCAAGGCCGATGAACAGGGTGCGCGTGATGGATTTTTCAGCTTCCGGCTGACGGGCGAGCGCATCGAGCGCCTGGCTGATCGCCCGCCCCATGGCGATCGCGGGAAACATCACGCCGATGGCGATGGCGAAAAGCGCGCCGATCGTGGAAAGTACGGTGAACCAGGTCATTTCACTCATGTGCATTCCTTTGTTGTGATTCCATCGCGCCCGAAACATAGATTAGCGCAAGCATTCCGAAAATGTAAGCCTGGACCAGGGCTTCGACGATGTGCAGCATGAGGAGCGGAATCGGCACCAGCAGGCCGCCCACCATGAGCACGAGCAGAGCCGCCATCTCCAGGCTCATGATGTTGCCGAATAGCCGGATTGCGAGCGCTGCGGTTCGCGAAATTTCGCTGATGAGATGGAAGGGCAGCAGGATCGGGCTGGGCCTCGTGTAATGCTTCAGGTAATTGACGAATCCTTCGCTTCTGATCCCGTACCAGTGCACCGAAAGAAAGACCAGCGCGGCGAGCGCGGAAGTCACCGAAAGATCCGCCGTGGGGGAGGAAAGTCCGGGAACGATTCCGGCGAGATTCGAGATCAGGATGAAGATCCAAAGGCTGCCGATGAAAGGAAGGAGTTCTTCTCCCTTGCCGGGCGCCACGTCCTCGATCGCATCGAGCATCGCATCGACGATTCCTTCCAGCGCCACGGCGGGAAGAGACAGGGAATCCCGGGTGATGATGCGGCAGAAAAAGGCGAGAAACAGCAT
>JABEVD010000042.1 GCA_013044025.1 Burkholderiales bacterium | reverse complement strand
GGGGAACCGGGGTAGGGGAAATCCTTCGACTTGCGTATCAGGTGGCAGGAAATTCCATTCGGACGAGGAGGCCCTTTTTGCCATCAAGGAGGGACGCTTTCGCGCCATGAGATTGCGCGATTTCCTTCACGATGGAAAGCCCGAGGCCGCTGCCGATGGCGTTGTTTCCGAGTCCCCTGTAGAAGCGGTCGAAAACCCTTTCCCTTTCCTCTTCCGGGATTCCCGGCCCGTCGTCCTCCACTTCGAGGATCGTCGCCAGTTCATCAAGGCGGATCCTCACGTCGATGCTGCCCTTCTGCGGAATATAGCGGATCGCATTGTCTACGAGATTGGCGAGCATGGTGCGCAGGGCCTCCCCGTTTCCAGTCACGAAGGCAGCGCCGCTGCTTTCGAGGCCCAGATCGATGCCTTTCGCTTGCGCAAGCGGTTCGAGATCGCCGATCACTTCCCTTGCCAGGCTATCCAGATCGACCGATTCGAAATTCTTCTCTTCCTCCAGCCTTGCCATCGTGAGCAATTGCGCCACCAGTCGGGAGGAGCGCTGGATTCCCTGCTGGAGCTTCCGGAACGCCTCGGCGGCTTCCGCTTCGTTCCTGGAGCGGGACATGATTTCGGTCTGAAGCATGAGCGCGGTGAGCGGCGTTCTGAGTTCATGCGCGGCATCCGCGATGAAGTTCTTCTGCAGCTGGAATGAATCCGAAAGCCTCTCCAGAAGGGAGTTGAGGGCGGAAACCAGGAAACCGACTTCTTCAGGAAGGGATTTGACCGGGATCGGCTGCATCGAATCCGCCCCCCTCTGGTCGAGGTCGGATGCGATCTTCTTCAGGGGTTTCAGTCCATAAGCGATGCCGAACCAGGTCAGCAATCCCATGGCTGGAATCAGAAACAGGATCGGGACCAGGGCCTGGGCTGCAATTTCGGCAGCAGCCTGAGCCCGGGAGATCAGAGGTTGAGCGACCTGGATGTACTTCCCCTTGGTCGAGGTTCCGAAAATCCGCCATTTCCTGCCGTGCCAGATAACCGTGTCGAAGCCGCTCAGGCCGAACTTCGGCAGGATCCATTCCGGATTCGAGGCGAGGGTGAGTTTGCCCGCATGGTTCCATATCTCTCCGGCATATTCGAAATTGTCGTTGTCCGGAATGATTTCGTCCTGCTCGTTGTCCGGCTCTTCTCCTTCTTCCGGGGACTGGGAGGAGGCCTTGTTGGAATATTCCATCGAATAGGCGATCTGTCTGAGCGCGTAATCCTGGACCTGGCTCACCCCTTCGAGCGTTTCGCTGTAAATCGCAAATCCAGCCATAGTGACGGCGAAGAGCAGACCCGGGAGCAGCCATGCGAGCAGTCTTTTGCGGATGGACATCATGGGGCATATCCCAGCTTGTACCCGACTCCCCGCACATTGCGGATGATGTCCGGCCCGAATTTCTTGCGAAGATGATGGATGTAGACCTCGATGGTGTTGCTTTCCACTGCATCGTTCCAGCTGTAGATCCGTTCTTCCAGCCCGCTCCTGGAGACGATCGTCCCCGGCTTTTCCATGAGGGCGTGCAGGATGGCGAACTCCCGAGATGGAAGAACGACCGGAATTCCCTTCAGCGTCACTTCGTGTCTGGTAGGGTTGAGCACGATGTCTCCGTGGACCATTTCCGCATTCGCGCGCCCGGATCTTCGCCGCAGCAGCGCGCGCATCCTGGCGATCAGCTCATCCAGATCGAATGGCTTGACGAGATAATCGTCCGCTCCGCAGTCGAGTCCGCGGATTTTGTCCGAAACTGCATCCCTGGCGGTAAGGATGATCACCGGGATCGAGTCTGCGCGGTTGCGGAGCGATTCGAGGATCGCCAGCCCGCCCTTTCTGGGCAGTCCGAGATCGAGCAGGAGCAGGGAATGGTTCTTGTGGGTGAGGGCGACTTCAGCCGAGACGCCGTCCTGAGTCCAGTCCACCGTGAAGTGGGCCATCCGGAGCGCCTTGCAGATGCTCTCCCCCACCATTGGGTCGTCCTCGACCAGCAATATTCGCATCGATTTCTTCCTTCGGTGGCCGAAAAGAACGGATTTTACCTGCCTTTCCATGAAGCCTGAATGAAGTCAGGAAGGTTGCAGCATCCAGCCCATGCCTGCGATCGTTCCGAGGAAGATCGCGGTATGTCCCCAGCTCCAGTAAAGATAACGGCGGGAAAGCCTTTCCGGAGAAAGATTGCTGAGTAAATAAGGCCTGCCGTCCGCCGGGCGGACCATCTCATGGTATTCGGGCATCGAAAGGACTTCCATCCTGCGTTTTTCCACTTCGCGAAGCGCCTCTTCGCGCGCCTTTGCCCATTCTTCCAGATCGATTTTGCCGTCTCCGTTCGAATCGAAGCGCCTGGTGAGCGCCGGCATGTCCTTTTTCCATTCCGTGAGGATTTCGTCGAGTTCGACCTTTGAATCGAACACCGTGGCATTCCCGCCCAGGGTGCGGAATTCGCCGATTGCGTAAATCCTGTCGCCTCCGAGCAGCGTCCATTCCGTGTAGCGATAACCGTTCTCCTGCCACTGGCTGCGATGCTGCGTGACGATTTCGGCTTTATCCGGGTCGATCACGCATTCTCCCGTCTCGTCCTTCAGCACGAAGGAATCTGTGGTTTCCCCGCTGTCCTCCCTTTTCCACTTGTTGTCGGAATCCTTCTTTTCGATCAGGTACCGATACCAGATGCAGGGAAGCTGGTGCAACTTGCTGTAAAGAGGCTGGTTGGCGAAAGGGGCCCCCGTTCCGATCAGCTCGACATAACCCTGCGCTGCAGCGGAGATTTTAGAGGTGGGCGTGTCCCGAATCGCCCTATGGCGGCGCAATGCGGATTGCCAGGCGAACAGGCTGAGGAGGGCGATCCCCCCGAGACAGTACATCCAGCCGATCCTGGAATGGAATTGCAATCCGAGAAAGAGCAGGAAAAGCTCCGTCCCGGAGGTGACCATGTGGACATATTCCTGGCGAAGCTTCGAGAGCACGATTCACTCGAAAAGCTTCTTCAGATCCACGTCCGCCTTTTCCCTTGCCGAAAATTGCAGAAGAGGTTTGTCCGTGAATCCGAAAAGCCTTGCGATGAGGCTTGCAGGAAAGACCTCGATCTGAACGTTGTTGATGTTCACCGTGTCGTTGTACAGTTCGCGGCGGTCTGCGATCGCATTTTCCAGGGAAGTGATGCGGCCCTGCAACTGCATGAAATTTTGGTTTGCCTTGAGTTCCGGGTAGGCTTCGGCCACTGCGAAGATTCCGCCCAGTCCGGCCCTCAGCATGCCTTCCGCCTTCCCGAGCGCAGCGATGTCCTGGTGCTCGCGGGCCGCATGCACCATCGACCTCGCATCGATCACCTTCTGCAAAGTGCCCTGTTCGAATTCCTTGTATTGCTTGCAGACTTCGACCAGCTTTGGCAATTCGTCGTGGCGCTGCCTGAGCAGCACGTCGATGTTCGCCCATGCCTTGGAGACGGCATGCTTGACCGAGACGAGGTGGTTGTAGAGGCTCACGCCGTAAATGAAGACGACGGCGACGATGCCGAGAAAAATGTACAAGGTCATTTCCGGATTCCCTTTTGTAGACAAGGCCATTCGCCGTTTGCGGTCTTTTGGAATTGGCTACGCCATGATAGCGAATCGAATTCCGATGCACCACAAATATATTCCCTGCGCACGGGAATTGTGCATCGGGAAGGCGCGAAGTCGCATCGCTTCTGGCAACATCATGACTTCATTGAAGGTTCCATTCTGGCGCGCAAATTGCATTTCGCAAGGGGTGTCTCTTCAGGGAGAAGCGAGGTCGACATGAACATTCGCTATCACGTCATTCCGGACAGGACTGGTCCGGGGGTGACCATTTTCGATTCCGAAACCGGCGCTGTGCAATACCCTGCCTGCTGGCGGGACATCAGCGCATACTACAATTATCTCGTGGACCGGGGCAGAATCGAAGAATCGCAGAAACTGCTTGAGGAAAGCATGGAAGGCAGAAAGCCGATCACCAGCATGGTGAGGTGCCTTTCCGCACCGGAACCCTCCTCGACCGGTTGATCCGAAGGCGCAAGCCGGATCCATTTGCGAAAGTCGCTTATCATATCTTTCTGTTTTTGTGCGGAATATTTTCGCCGGAATTTCGGGCGGTGGCGTTTTCCCCCTTGATTTCATGCGGGTTCGGGCTGCTCTTCAGTGGTTTTCTACAAGGTTATCCACAGAAAAAGTGGATAACGACGGAATCCGGTCGCGCATTCCGGTCTAAAATGTATCTGAGGCGCATCATTGCGGAGGCGTGGGTGAAGGAAAATCTGTACGGCAAGGTGGGCGGAAAGGCGATGCTGGAGAAGGTGCACAGGATCTTCTACGACAAGGTTTATGCCCATCCGTGGCTCGGGAAATTCTTCGAAGGGCATAGCCAGGCTTCGATCGAGCATCGCCAGACCACCTTCATGGCGCAGAAAATGGGGGGCGATCCGGAATACATGGGCAAGGAGCTGAAATTCGCGCATGAGACGATGTACATCACTCCTGAATTGCTCGAACTGAGGAGCCTTCTCCTGGACGAATCGATCCGGGAGGCAGGCGTTCCGGACGATCTTCGCGAAAGATGGATGAGGATAGACAATGCTTTCGGAAAGTCGCTCGTGAAACCTTCGCTGGAATCCTTTCTTTCCCAATCCTGGCCCTACAAGAAGCACATCGTCATTCCCGAGCCGTGAGGCAGCCTTGTCATTCATGATTTTCACCGAGTCGGTGTAAAATCATCCATCGACAAAACATACCGGAAGGCATCCCATGACGATCAACCAGTCCACGGCCCGCGAAAAGGCCCAGATCCTTTCCGAGGCGCTTCCCTATATTCAGCGCTTTCACGGAAAAACCGTCGTGATCAAATACGGCGGAAACGCGATGACCGAGGAATCCTTGAAGCACGGATTCGCCCGGGACGTGGTGCTCCTCAAGCTGGTCGGGATCAATCCGGTGGTGGTCCACGGCGGCGGCCCGCACATCAATGCGCTGCTCGCCAGGGTCGGCAAGGAAAGCGAATTCATCCAGGGGATGAGGGTCACCGACCGCGAGACCATGGATGTCGTCGAAATGGTGCTGGGGGGGGCGGTCAACAAGGAAATCGCGAGCCTCATCAACCAGAATGGCGGAAAGGCAGTCGGCCTCACCGGAAAGGACGGAAGCTTCATCCGCGCCAAGAAGATGATGGTGAAGAGCCGGGAGAAAAAAGACGAATGGCTCGACATCGGCCAGGTCGGGGAAGTGGGGAGCATCGATCCGGGGCTCGTTTCCCTGCTCGATTCCGGGGACTTCATCCCGGTGATCGCGCCGATCGGGGTGGGCGAGAACGGCGAAGCTTACAACATCAATGCGGACCTCGTTGCGGGCAAGCTTGCAGAAACCCTGAAGGCGGAAAAGCTCATGCTGCTCACCAACACCAGCGGAGTGCTCGACAAGGAAGGTCGCGTGCTTACCGGGCTCGATGCGGCGAAAGTGGAAGAACTCATCGGCGATGGCACCATTTCCGGAGGGATGCTGCCCAAGGTGAATTGCGCGCTGCAGGCGGTGAAGAACGGCGTGAAATCCTCCCACATCATCGACGGAAGAGTCGAGCATGCGGTGCTGCTGGAGATCATGACGGATCAGGGGGTCGGGACGCTCATCAAGGGGGGCTGATGATCTGGGTGTTCGCCCTCGACAATACCCTGCACGACGCCACTCCGCACATCTTCCCGCAGATCAATCTGGGCATGACTTCCTACCTGGAGGTGCATCTCGGGGTGGATCGGGAGGAGGCGGATCGCCTGAGGCGCCATTACTGGACTCGCTACGGGGCGACGCTGCAGGGGATGATCCGGCACCATGGCACCGACCCGCATCATTTCCTGGAAAAGACCCATGATTTCCAGGATCTTTCGACCATGGTGGTGAGAAATCCGGGATTGAGGAGCGCGCTGAACAAGATTCGGGGCGAAAAGGTGATTTTCACCAATGCGCCTCTTTTCTATGCGCAGGAAGTGTTGAAGATCCTGGGAATCGACGATCTCTTCCGGGCGGTCTACAGCATCGAGCATTCTGGATTCAGGCCGAAACCGGATCCTCATGGATTCAGGAGAATATTCAGGAAGGCGGGGATTTCGCCATCGAAGGCTATCATGGTCGAGGACACGCTGGAGAATCTGAAGGCGGCCAAATCTCTGGGGATGAAGACGGTGTGGATTTCTGCTTCAGGGAAAAGACCGTCCTACGTGGATCTCGTCGCGCCTTCGATCCGGGATCTCGCGAGAAGGCAGTACCAACTGATGAACTAGAGGAAACCATGTCAGCTAGAACGGGCGATAGAAAACTGCAGATCCTGCAAACCCTGGCGCAGATGCTGGAGAGGCCGAACGCGGAAAAGATCACCACCGCTTCCCTGGCATCGAAGATCGGCGTGTCGGAAGCCGCGCTATACCGCCATTTCGCGAGCAAGGCGCAGATGTACGAGGGTCTCATCGATTTCATCGAGCAGACCCTCTTCGGATTCATCAACAAGATTTCCTCGGAAGAAACCGGCGGGGTGAAACAGGTCGAAGCCATTCTTTCCCTGCTGCTCGGTTTCGCCAGCAAGAATCCTGGCATGACCCGAGTGCTGATCGGGGAGGCCCTGGTTCACGAGAACGAGCGTCTGCAGGGCAGGATCAATCAGCTTCAGGACAGGCTGGAGGCGACGCTCAAACAGTGTTTGCGGTTTGCGAGAAGCCAGGGGGAGATCGGGGAGATCGATGAAGCGATGGAAGCCAATCTCCTGATTTGCTATGTGATCGGCAGATGGCAGCAGTATGCCAAAAGCGGTTTCAGGCGCGATCCGATGGAATATTGGACCGCGCAATGGGGGAAACTTTCCCGGTTCTAGGGAACCCTGGAGGCATTCATCCTGGAAAGGATGATCCCGGTTTTTTTCGCAAGCCAGGCCGAATTGCGGTGGTTGTCGTAGAATCTCGGATTCGGAACCATCGAGGCGAGGCGGGCGGCCTGGTAGGCGGATAGATGGGCAGCGTCGGTTCCGAAATACTGTCGCGCCGCTTCTTCAGCCCCGAAGATCCCGTTCCCCCATTCTATGCTGTTGAGGTAGATCTCGAAAATCCTTCTTTTGCCCAGGACCTGCTCTAGCATCAGGGTGATGATGCTTTCTTCCCCTTTCCGGAGAAAGGAGCGCCGCCCCGAAAGGAAAAGGTTCTTGGCGAGTTGCTGGGAAATGGTCGATCCTCCCGCGACCAGCTTCCCCTTTTTCAGGTCCTTTTCGTAAGCCTTGTGGATTCCTTCCCAGTCGAATCCTTCGTGGTCGAGAAACTTCGCATCTTCGGCTGCGATCAGCGCCCTCTTCAGGTTTGGGGAAATTTT
>JABEVD010000222.1 GCA_013044025.1 Burkholderiales bacterium | reverse complement strand
GTTGAAGGAGATGGCGGCCTCCGTGGCGGACATCGCCGACCAGACCAATCTGCTCGCATTGAATGCCGCCATCGAGGCCGCTCGTGCCGGAGAGGCCGGGCGCGGATTCGCGGTCGTAGCCGACGAAGTCAGGAAGCTTTCCAACAAATCCGGCGAAAGCGGGAAAAGCATCCGCGAAAAAGTGGACATCATCAGCCGCGCGATCGCCTCCGCTTTCGAATCGGCCGAAAAGTCCACTGAGCAGGAATCGCAATCAGTGAGCGCCTCGGAACAGGCGATCCGCAATGTCCTCGGCCAATTCAGGGGGGTGACCGACGAGCTGGCAAAGTCCGCGGGAATCCTGCGCAGCACCAACGGGGCGATCCAGTCGGAAGTGGCCGGATCGATCGTGGAGCTTCAGTTTCAGGACAGGGTGAGCCAGATCCTCACCCATGTGCGGGACAGCATCGCTGCATTTCCGCAAAAACTCGAGGAAAGCGCTGCGCAATACCGCAAGGGCGGGAGGATGCTGTCGATCGACACGAATGGAATCCTGGCCGAGCTGGAAAACAGTTATGCAACGCACGAAGAACTGGCGAATCACGGCGGACAGGCTGCCGGTTCCGCTTCCGACGAAATCACCTTCTTTTAGGAGAAAACATGGCAACCATACTCGTAATCGACGACTCCACTTCGCTCCGGCAGGTGGTCAGCATCGCCCTCAAGGGAGCGGGATATTCGGTGATCGAAGCCTGCGACGGCAAGGATGCATTATCCAAGCTGGACGGAACCAAGATCAATCTCATCATCAGCGACGTGAACATGCCCAACATGGACGGCATCACTTTCCTGAAGGAAGCGAGGAAGCTACCTACCTACAAATTCACGCCGGTCATCATGCTCACCACCGAAGCCGGAGAAGAAAAAAAGACGGAAGGGCAGGCGGCTGGCGCGCGAGCCTGGGTGGTGAAGCCGTTCAAGCCGGAGCAGATGCTCTCGGCTGTTTCCAAGCTGGTCGCCCCTTGAGGAAATGATCATGGAAAAAATGGCGATCGAAGGCGAACTGTCGATTTGCAGGGCCGAGGAACTGAAGCGCGAACTGCTTCCCCTTTACGAGACCGGGCGCGAGCTCGAAATCGATCTTTCCGGCGTCACGGAAATGGACGGGGCGGGGCTTCAACTCATGGTGGCGATGAAGATCGAGGCGATCGCCCGCGATGTCCGTCTTTCCTTCACGGGACACAGCGCGGCGGTCATGGAAGTGCTGGATCTGGCCGATCTGGTGGGATTTTTCGGCGATCCTGTGCTCATCACCAGGCAATGAGGGAGCGATCATGAATCTGGACGAGGCACTCGATACATTCGTCGCGGAAGCGGAGGAATTGCTCGGGAACATGGAGGACGCGCTGCTCGGCATGAAGCGCGGTTCTGCAGCGGAAGATGCGATCCATGCCATTTTTCGCGCCGCCCACACCATCAAGGGCTCGGCCGGGCTGTTCGGACTGGATTTCGTGGTCGGATTCACCCATACCGCGGAGAGCGTCCTCGATCTGGTCAGGGCGGGTGAACTGGAAATGGACGCGGCGATGGTCGAGTTGATGCTGGAAGTCTGCGACCATCTCGGGAGCCTCATCTCGCTGGTCAGGCAGGGAGATCTTCCGGATGCGGATCTGCAGGGTTCCGCAAGCCTCCTCACCGCGAGGCTACAGAATTATCTGGAGAAAAACAATCCGCCATCTCTGCCTGAAGTGGAAGCGGCAGGGGTGGTTTCGGACTGCTGGCACATTTCGCTTCGATTCGGACAGGATGTGCTGCGCTACGGGATGGATCCCTTTTCCTTCATTCGCTACCTGGGGAAGATGGGCAGAATCGTCGGCATGCATACCCTGACCGATGGCATTCCCCGCCTCTCCGCAATGGATCCGGAGTCCTGCCACCTCGGATTCGAGATCCGCTTCGAGAGCGCCGCGGACAAGGAAACGATCGAAAGCGTTTTTGATTTCGTGAAGGAAGACTGCAGGATCGTCATCCTGGCTCCGCACAGCATGATCGAGAAATACCGGATTCTCATCGAAGAATTGCCGGAAGACGACATGCTGCTCGGCGAGATCCTGGTGAAGTGCGGATCGCTCACGCAAAACGAACTGGATGCTGCGCTTCGCATCCAGGCGAGCGCCCCGATCGGAGAAGTGCTGGTCGGACAGGGCATGGTGCGCGCCCCGGTTGTCGAGGCGGCGCTGGAAAAACAGAAACAGGGAAGGGATGCGAAGGCGGGAGAGGTCAGTCTGATCCGGGTGGATTCGTCCAAGCTCGACCGCCTCATCGATCTGGTTGGAGAGCTCATCATCGTGGGTTCCAGCGCGAGCCTGTTCGCCCAACGCTCCGGGGTTGCCGAGCTGCTCGAAATCACTTCCTCCATGTCGCGCATGGTCGAGGAAGTTCGCGATACCGCGCTTTCCCTGCGCATGGTGCAGATCGGCGCCACTTTCAACCGATTCCAGAGGGTGGTGCATGACGTGAGCCGGGAGCTCGGCAAGGACATCCGCCTGGAAATCGGCGGCGCAGAAACCGAACTCGACAAGGTCGTGGTGGAGAAGATCGCCGATCCCCTCACCCATCTCGTCCGCAATTCCATGGACCACGGCATCGAGCCGGAAGCGGCCAGGATCGCCTCGGGCAAGCCTGCCTGCGGCACGCTGAAGCTCAATGCATACCATGATTCGGGGAGCATCGTCATCGAGGTCTCCGACGACGGAGGGGGGCTGAACCGGGAAAAGATTCTGAAGAAGGCGATCGAAAAAGGCATCGTGGCGGCAGATGCGAATCTTGCCGACCAGGAAATCTGCCAACTGATCTTCGAGGCCGGGTTTTCGACCGCCGACAAGGTGAGCAACCTTTCCGGTCGCGGCGTCGGCATGGACGTGGTGCGGCGCAACATCCAGGATCTGCGCGGCAGCATCGAGCTCGATAGTGTGGAGGGGCAGGGCACGACCACCCGGATTCGCCTGCCGCTCACCCTGTCCATCATCGACGGATGCCAGGTCGCGGTGGGGAAATCGAGCTATGTGATTCCGCTCGACATGGTGATCGAATGCATCGAATTCGAAGGCGGACAGGACGAGGCAGGGCAATCCGGTTACCTCAATCTGCGCGGCGAGGTGCTTCCCTATCTCAGGCTTCGTGAATATTTCGAAGTGGATGAAGCGGCGCAAAAGCGCCAGAACGTGGTGGTGGTGCAGTATGCCGGGCGGCGCGCCGGCCTGGTCGTCGATTCCCTGCTGGGAGAACTGCAGACCGTGATCAAGCCGCTCGGCAGGATGTTCGGCGGCGTGAAAGGGATCGGCGGCTTCACCATTCTCGGCAGTGGAGAGGTGGCGCTGATTCTGGATGTGCAGCGCCTCCTTCAGCAGGCGGAGGAAAGGGAGCAGAAAAATTCCGGAAGAAATTTGACCATTATGGAGGAGTCAAGATCATGACTGTCGCACAAAAATTGTATTCGCTGGTTTTCCTGGCGGTGCTGGGACTCGCGGGATTGTCCTGGGAAAGTTATTACCAGATCGAGCGAGTGTACACTGCAGCGAATTTCGCCAATGTCAACGTGGTGCCCAGCCTCGTCGATCTCAATGCCGTGGTGAAGGATTTCGACGAGTTGAGGATTTCCGTCAACAAGTCCGCCGTGTATTTTTAGGATACGGCAAAGATGACGGAGATCGAATCCAGCGTGAAGAAGCTGCGGGAAGACATCGGGGTGAATCTGCAAAAGTACGAGAAGGAAGATGTCGCAGACGATCGGGACCGGAAGATGCTCGACGAGGAGCGGCAGATGATCAACGAGTATCTGGCCGGCGCCTGGTCGACGCTGGAATTCTTCAAGGACGGGCATCCGGATCAGGGATTGATCCGGCTTGCAGGGGACATCGAGGCGGCAGGGAAAATCCAGACGCTTCTCGACAATCACATGGCCTACAACGTCGAGATCGGCAAAAAAGGCGCGATTCAGGCGAAGGCAGCCCAGCATGAGGCCGTCCTGTTGTCGGTTGCGGTTTCGCTGGTCCTGTCCCTGTTGATTGCTGCGATCGGCGTGACGATTTCGAGGAATCTGGTGAAACAGCTCAGCGGGGAACCGGTTTATGCCGCGGAAATCGCCCGCAGGATCGCAGAGGGCGACCTCACGGTGAATGTGGAAGTGAAGCCAGGGGATAAGGGCAGCATGCTGTTCGCGATGAAGGGCATGGTCGAAAAACTCACCCGAATCATTTCGGAAGTCAGGGGTTCGGCGACTTCGCTCGCTTCCGCATCCGGAGAAGTTTCGGCGACCGCGCAAAGCATGTCTCAGGCGACTTCCGAACAGGCTGCATCGGTCGAGGAAACTTCGGCCTCGATCGAACAGATGACCGCATCGATCGGGCAGAACACGGAAAACGCACGGGTGACGGACGGAATGGCCGGTCAGGCGGCCCGTCAGGCGAAGGAAGGAGGGGAGGCGGTATCCGAAACGGTGAAGGCGATGAAGCGGATCGCGGAAAAGATCGGGATCATCGACGACATCGCCTACCAGACCAATCTGCTCGCCCTGAATGCCGCGATCGAGGCGGCGCGGGCTGGAGAGCACGGCAAGGGATTCGCG
>JABEVD010000221.1 GCA_013044025.1 Burkholderiales bacterium | reverse complement strand
TAGACCGTCACCCAGAGCTTGTCGACGGGGAGCTTGTAGACTTCGGTGAGGAGTTCCCATGCATAATGGATCGCATCATGCTTGAAATAGTCGCCGAAGCTGAAATTCCCCAGCATCTCGAAGAAGGTGTGGTGGCGCGCAGTGTAGCCGACGTTCTCCAGGTCGTTGTGCTTGCCGCCAGCCCTCACGCATTTCTGCGAAGTCGTGGCGCGAGTGTAGGGGCGCTTGTCGAATCCCAGGAAAACGTCCTTGAACTGGTTCATCCCCGCATTGGTGAAGAGAAGGGTAGGATCCTCGTGAGGCACGAGCGATGAGGATGCCACCACCGCATGGCCCTTGGAGGCGAAGAATTCGAGGAATTTCTGTCTGATTTCGCTGCTTTTCATGTTGCGTTCTTCAAGTTTCAATGTTTTCGATCACCCGGAAGATTTCGTCGAGCGAAAATCCCCTGCCCTGCAGGAAGCGCACCTGTTTCGCGAGTTCCTTGCGGTCCTGTGGCTTTTTGCCGAATTTCCTCTCCCAAACCGATTTCAGTGCATCCTGCTCCGCCTCGTCGATTTTTTCCCTTGCCCGCCCGGCAAGTTCGTGCGAGATTCCTTTTTCGGAGAGCTCCTTCAGGATGTGCTGACGTCCGTATCTGCCGATCCTCGCGTTGAGGATCTGCTCGACGTAGCGTTCATCCGAAAGCAGCCCTTCCTTTTCGAGTTCTGCCAGGACTTCGCGAACCGCATCGGGCTCGCATCCTTCCCGGGTCAGCCTTTCGAAAAGCTCCGTCTTCGAGTATTCGCGCCTCGCAAGAAACCTGAGCGCGCGATCCCGGATTTCAGTCGTCATCGGCGCTTGAGGGCATGCCCGCCACGCCGACATGGGTCCTGATCTTCGCTTCGATCTCGTGGGCGAGTTCGGGGTTCGATCTCAGGAATTCGCGGACATTGTCCTTGCCCTGGCCGATTTTCTCGCCGTTGTAGCTGTACCAGGCGCCAGATTTGTCGATCAGCTTATGCTGCACGCCGAGTTCGATGATCTCGCCTTCGCGCGAAATCCCCTCCCCGTAAAGGATGTCGAATTCGGCCTGCTTGAAGGGAGGGGAAACCTTGTTCTTCACCACTTTCACGCGGGTCTCGTTGCCGATGACTTCCTCGCCTTTCTTGATCGCGCCGGTCCGCCTGATGTCGAGGCGCACGGATGCGTAGAATTTGAGGGCATTGCCGCCGGTGGTGGTCTCGGGATTGCCGAACATGACGCCGATCTTCATGCGGATCTGGTTGATGAAAATGACGAGGGTGTTGGTTCTCTTGATGTTGGCGGTGAGCTTCCTGAGCGCCTGGGACATGAGACGAGCCTGCAACCCCATGTGCGAGTCGCCCATTTCGCCCTCGATTTCCGCCTTTGGCGTCAATGCCGCCACCGAGTCGACCACCACCACGTCGACCGAACCCGAGCGCACCAGCATGTCGGCGATTTCCAGCGCCTGCTCTCCGGTGTCAGGCTGGGAAATCAGGATATTGGGAACGTCGACTCCGAGCTTTTGGGCATACTGGGGGTCGAGCGCATGTTCCGCGTCGATGAAGGCCGCAGTGCCTCCCAGCCGCTGCATCTGGGCGATCACCTGCAGCGCGAGGGTCGTCTTGCCTGAGGACTCCGGACCGAAGATTTCCACGACTCGTCCGCGCGGCAATCCGCCCACGCCGCGCGCGATGTCGAGACCGAGCGACCCTGTCGAGACCACATCGATGTCCTGCGCGACCTCGCTGTCGCCCAGGCGCATGATCGATCCCTTGCCGAACTGCTTTTCGATCTGCGAGAGCGCTGCGGCGAGCGCCTTGCTCTTGTTTTCGTCCATGATTCAGTCACCTTTTTTTCGATGCTGAATTATGGCACGAGCGGGGGCTTTGAGCCAGTTTCCCGCCTTCCGACGCATTTTGGACTAAAATATGACCATACACTCATGACCATGGTAAATAAAATGGAAATATCGGCAGGGGAATTCAAGGCGAAGTGTCTCAAGCTGATGGACGAAGTGGCCAGCACGCATGAACCCGTGGTCATCACGAAACGCTGCAAGCCGGTCGCGATGATGGTGGCCGTCACACCGGAGAAGCCGGCGCCGCTGTTCGGCTACATGGCCGGTACCGCAACCGTGCATGGGGATATCGTCGAACCTGTCGATGTGGCGTGGGAAGCGGAAGTGGAATGAACCTTCTTCTCGACACTCATGCCTGGCTCTGGTTTGCGCTTGGCGACGCTAGCCGCATTTCTCCCCATGCAAGAGAGGAAATCGAGTCAGCCTCACGGGAGGGGCGTCTTGCGGTCTCTGTAATTTCTGTCTGGGAAATCGCCATGCTGGAAGCAAAGGGAAGGATCGCCCTCGGGATTCCCTGCGAGAAATGGGTGGAATCCGCCCTGTCGCTTCCCGGTCTTCGCCTCATCGATCTGGATCCCGGGATTGCCGTGGCAAGTTCCCGACTTCCTGGAGAAATTCACGTCGATCCCGCAGACCGGATTCTCGCCGCAACGGCAAGGTCGAAGAATGCAGTTCTTGCGACAGCCGACCTGAGACTCATCGAATACGGCAAATCAGGATATGTTCGGGTGCTGGACTTGCGCGTTTGAGTCCACCTGTATGACCTGCAAGCTGGAAGGGGAAAAATCGCCGTGACAATGGCAATCATCAGCGCCGCCCACCTGGAAAATCTGCACAGGATCATCAGGCTACATCGCTTTTCGGCGAAATGGGAATTCGCCGCATGATCGCACCCGGAGCAGAAGGAGTCCCTCAAGGGTGACAGGCAGGGTCAGTGGAGCATCCGGATCAACGACCAATGGCGGATCTGCTTCTGGCGGGGAGTTTTTCAACAACCTGCCAAAGCGATCCCGGACATCACCCAACAGATCGAGAAAACGCTGACGGTCTTCCTCATTGACCGGCGAATGGAAGGACTGCCGGGACTGCCACATCAAGCCGGATCTCGTGCTGATCTACCGGAAGCAGGGAGAGGACGAACTACAGCTTGTGCGCCTCGGCTCCCACAGCGAACTGGGTCTTTGACTCGGGTATCTTTGAAAAACTGATAATTCAAGATCAGGCACGGAATATGACCTTCCGGGTTGCATCGCCGCCGGTGAAACCGAAGAGGAAGTGGTCCGCCTCATACAGGAAGCGATCCAGCTCCACCTCGAAGATCTGAAATCCGAGGGCCAACCAATCCCCCAACCCTCCTCCAAAAGCAAGTTTATCGAAGTCCCCGTCGCAGCCTGATTTCGCTCGATGAATCGGATTTTCGGATCAGGAATTTCTGAAAACGGACTTTAGTGAAACAGACTCGAAGGGCCGGGAATGTAGTGAGCTCGTTGCACGC
>JABEVD010000220.1 GCA_013044025.1 Burkholderiales bacterium | reverse complement strand
TCGGGAGGATGAAAGATCGAATCCGAGGTTGCGATCGTCGGGAGGGTCGGCAAAGGTTACCGGAAAATGCATTTCCCCGATGCCCGTTCCGATCCTGCCGTCCGGATGCCTGTCCGGGATGCCGGGAATCCATTCGATGGAAAGGAGGGAGGGGTGATTTTTCTTCACTTCGTCGCCGTATTCGCGGAATTCGGAACCGGTCATGCCCGCCTGACTGTTGTGCAGGTAAAAAGTGGAGATTTCCCGCAACAATATCTTCCTGGAGTCCAGCGAGTCGGTGATCCTGTGCCGGATGGCGGCTGCGCTTCGATCCGAATCGTAACTGGCTTCCTTCTGTTCCCAGCGGCTCGACTGCACGAAACTCAGGGTCACGACGCACACCATGAGAAAGACCGGCAAGCCGACCGACCACATCCTTTTGAACCAGATCGCTTCAGGCGCTCCGATGAATATCATGGTGAGCGGGAAAAAGAGCAGGGTTCCGAGCACATCGCCCACCCACCATGAAACGGCCATTTGCAGCGAAAATCCGGTCATGGATACCGAGAGGATGGAATTGATCAGGGAAGTGAAGATCACCACGAGGGCGAACCTGGAAATTTCCGAGCCGGTATCGAGTCTGCAATCGGATCCGACGAAGCGCTTCAATGCGCTGGAACCCGCCACTGCCTGGATCAGGGGAGGAAAGGAGAGCAGGAAATTGAGGAGTGGGGGGAAAAGCGCGGTCTGCTGGTTGGAAAAGCGCATCAGCAGGATGCCGATCATCAGGGCCGGCAGCATGCGCGGCGCATCGATGTAGACTGCGGCAAGCGCGATGCCTGCGGCGGGAAAGAAAGGGGATGCATAGGATGGGGGGAGGGCCATCGTCAGTCCCAGGCTGCCGAACAGCGCATAGGCCGCTGCCAGCACCAGGGAACGAAATAGATACTTTTCGGCGATTATCTGCATCGGGGGTTCGGTAAATGATGCATCCTGAATCAATTTTATCAGGTTGTGGCAGAAATGACACTACAGCTAAACTACGGAATTTTCCGGAGAACAGGGAAATCCTGGAACCTGGGAATCATTGTTTCGGTGAGAAATCCGCGAGTGTGAGATAATGCAGGCTGCAGCGGACGTTCCGATGCGATGTAAAGAGAGAGAAAAGATGCTGAATGCCGGAAATGCTTGGGAAAAGGAGGGGGGCTGCGTCTATCATGAGATGGTGCCCAGAAGAGGACTCGAACCTCCACACCTTGCGGCACACGGACCTGAACCGTGCGCGTCTACCAATTCCGCCATCTGGGCAACACAGGAATCGAATTTTATAGTATTTTAAATTTTTGTCAATGAATAAGAAAATGAAAAGCATCAGGTTGAACGATCCGCACCTCGCGCGGGAGATGGAAAAATACCGGAATCCGCTGCCCAGCAGGGAATTCATCCTGGAAATACTGGCAGGATTCGGCGTTCCGGTTTCCGCGGAAAAGCACGCGGAAACCCTCGAAATCGAGCCGCACGAAGCGGATTCCTTCACTCACAGGCTGCGCGCCATGGCGCGGGACGGCCAGATCATGCGGAATCGCAAGGATGCGATCTGCGTCGTCGACAAGCTCGATCTCGTCACGGGTACGGTGCAGGGGCATCCGGAAGGATTCGGTTTCCTGATTCCGGACGAAGGGGAGGGAGGGGATCTCTATCTCTCCGCGAACGAAATGCACAAGGTGTTCCACGGCGACCGGGTCATGGTGCGGGAAATCGGCACGGGCCGCAGGGGAAGGCGCGAAGCGGCCATCGTGGAAGTGCTGGAGCGCGCCAACCAGAGGCTGGTCGGGCGTCTCTACATCGAGCATTCCGTGCTTTTCGTGGTGGCCGAAGACAAGCGCATCAATCAGGACATCCTGGTTCCACCCGGCGAACACCTCGGGGCGCAGCCCGGACAGGTGGTGACGATCGAGATCATCGAGCAGCCTTCCAAGCGCATGCAGCCCATCGGCCGCGTGGTCGAGATTCTCGGAAACTATGCTGATCCGGGAATGGAGATCGAGATCGCGGTGAGGAAACACTCTCTCCCCCATGTTTTCCCGCATGGCGTGGAGGCAGAGGCTTCGCGTTTCGGCGGAGTGGTGCGCCCGGAAGAGTGCGAAGGGCGCGAGGACATCCGTCATCTTCCCCTCGTCACCATCGACGGGGAAACCTCGCGCGATTTCGACGATGCGGTGTTTTGCGAGGAAAGCGGGGAAGGATTCAGGCTGATCGTCGCCATCGCGGACGTGAGTCATTACGTCACGCCGGGCTCCTCCCTCGACCGCGAGGCGCTGGAGCGGGGAAATTCGGTGTATTTCCCGCGCCGGGTGATTCCGATGCTGCCCGAGGCGCTTTCCAACGAACTCTGTTCGCTGAATCCGCATGTGGACAGGCTCTGCATGGTTTGCGACATGAAGCTGGACGCGAACGGGGATTTCGAATCCTACCGCTTCTATCCTGCGGTGATGCATTCCCATGCCCGTCTCACCTATACGAAGGTGGCGAACATGCTGGAAGATCCGGCTGCTGCAGGAGAGCATGCCGCGCTGCTTCCGCAGATCCGCATCCTTTACCGGCTCTACGGGGTACTCGCCAAGGCGCGCACTCGTCGCGGCGCGATCGATTTCGAGACGATCGAGACGCAGATGGTGTTCAACGACCAGGGAAAGATCGAGAAGATCGTGCCGGTGATCCGCAACGATGCGCATCGACTCATCGAGGAGTGCATGCTGGCGGCGAACGTCTGCGCTTCCGAATTCCTCAAGGAAAGCGGTCAGGCGGTTCTGTACCGGATCCACGAGGGGCCGACCCCGGAGAAGCTCGAAAACCTCAGGAATTTTTTGCGGGAATTCGGTCTCGATCTCAAGGGAGGGGAAGATCCGCATGCGAGGGATTATGCCGCGCTGCTTTCCAGGATCAAGGACAGGCCGGACGCGCAACTGTTGCAGACGGTGATGCTGCGCTCGCTCAGGCAGGCCATTTACAGCCCGGACAACGTCGGGCATTTCGGGCTCGCCTACGAAACCTACACCCATTTCACTTCCCCGATCCGGCGCTATCCTGATCTTCTGGTGCATCGCGCAATCCGTTCAGTGCTCTCCGGAGGAAAATACAGTCCGGGCAACTGGCTGCAGCTCGGCGCCCATTGCTCGGCAACGGAGCGCCGCGCAGACGAGGCGACCCGCGACGTGGAAAGCTGGCTCAAATGCTACTGGATGACGGACAAGATCGGCATGAGCTTCGAGGGGACGATCAGCGGCGTGACCGGCTTCGGTCTTTTCGTCGCGCTCGACGAAATCTATGTGGAGGGGCTGGTGCACATTTCCGAACTGGGCGCCGATTATTTTCATTTCGACCATGCCCTGCATCAGATCGTGGGAGAGCGGACCGGGAAGAGATTCAGGCTCGGCGACCGCCTTTCCATCACCGTGGCGAGGGTGGACCTCGAGACCAGCAAGATCGATTTCATCATGGAAAGCGAGGCACCTTCAGGCAAAAGGAAGAAGTGATGCCTTCCCATATTTTCGGTTTTCATGCGGTATCGGGTAGAATCCGGCAAAATCCGGAAAGCGTGATCGAGGTCTATCTCGATTCCGCAAGGCGCGATCCCAGGGCGAAACAGCTTCTCCTGCAGCTCGAAGCGCTCGGCATCCGGACCATCCAGATCGATGCGGCAAGGCTGGACGGCATGGCGGGGCGCGGCAGGAACCAGGGGGTGGTGGCGAAAGTCGACGAATCGAGGAAATACCTGACGCTCGACGACATTCTGGAAACCCTGGAAGAAGATGCGCTGCTCCTGGTCCTGGACGGGATCCAGGATCCGCACAATCTGGGCGCCTGCATGCGGGTCGCCGACGCATTCGGCGTGCATGCCATCGTGGCGCCGAAAGACCGCGCGGTGGGGCTCAATGCCACGGTGGACAAGGTGGCGAGCGGCGCGGCGGATTCGGTTCCCTATGTCACCGTCACCAACCTTGCCAGGGCATTGAAGGAGATGCAGGAAGCGGGCATCACCGTGATCGGCACCGACGAGGAAGGGGAATCGGATCTTTTCGATGCGAAGCTCGATGGCCCGATCGCGTGGGTGCTGGGCGCGGAAGGCTCCGGGATGCGGCGTCTCACCCGCGAGAATTGCGACAGGCTGGTCAGGATTCCCATGAAGGGAATGGTGGAAAGCCTCAACCTTTCCGTGACGAGCGGCATAATCATGTTCGAAACCTGCCGACAGAGGCGACAGAAGAAGGAAACAGGATGATCACGATAGAACAAAACGAGCAACGCCTCCATGCCACGGTATTCGGGGAATTCACCCTTGCCGATTTCCGTGAATTCGAGGATGCGGTCATGTACCGGCTCGAATTCGACGGGCAGGTCAATCTGCTGCTCGACCTGTCCGAAATGGGGCGCTATACCATCGATACGCTCTGGGAAGACATCAAGTTCGGCAAGGAACATCCCTATGCGTTCGAAAGGATCGCAGTCGTCACCCAGAGCGAATGGGTCGGATCCCTCGCCTGGCTTTCCAACATGTTCGCGGAAGCCAAGGTCGGGGTGTTTCACGATGCGGGTGAGGCAGAGGAATGGCTCGCGAGCTGAATTTAGAAGTACTGCGCAAAGCGCTCGGCGAAGTCCCGCAACATCTGTTTTCTCCTTTTCCGGTTTCCGTCTCCTCCGGGGACGCAAGCCGGATGGGCGAGGTCATTTCGCTGATCGAGAAGGTGATCGAAACTCCCGGATACCGGGAAGAAATCCTGTCCGTTGCCCCTGAAATCGCCGGGTTCGATCCGAAAAATCCGGGGGTTTTCTTCGGCTACGATTTCCACATCGGGGAGCAAGGGCCCAAGCTCATCGAGATCAACACCAACGCAGGCGGGGCATATCTGAACGCGCTGCTCGCGCACGCCTGGGGAATCGATTGCAGTTTCGAGGATGAATTCCTCTCGATGTTCGGGGAGGAATGGATTCTGGCGGGCAGAAATGGAGCGCCGTCTGCCATCGCCATCGTCGACGACGACTGCGAGTCCCAATACCTTTATTCGGAATTCGTCCTTTTCAGGAATCTTTTCGAGCGATCCGGAATCCGCGCAGTGATCGCCGAAGCGAAGGATCTCGAATATCGAGCTGGCAGGCTGTGGCACGGTGATTTGCCCATCGATCTCGTCTACAACCGCCTCACCGATTTTTCGCTCGAGGATGAATCGCATCGCTCGCTCCGGGATGCCTATCTCGAAGGCGCAGTGGTGCTCACGCCGCATCCCAGGGCGCATGCGCTTCATGCGGACAAGCGGAATCTTTCGCTGCTTTGCGATCCCGCGAAGCTCGTGGAATTCGGGCTGGACGAGGATGCTGCCGAAATCCTTTCGGGGGGAATCGCGAAAACCAGGATCGTCGCGAAACAGGATCCTGAATCGCTGTGGCGCGAGCGGAAGAAACTCTTCTTCAAACCTGCCGGCGGGCATGCGGCGAAAGCGGTTTATCGCGGCGACAAGATTACCAAAAGGGTCTGGGAAGAAATCCTGTCCGGTCCCTATGTCGCGCAGGAATTTGTCCCGCCTGTCGAAATCGATGCGATCCTTTCGGGAAACCCGATCACCCTGAAATGCGATTACCGCAATTTCGCCTACCGGGGAAAAGTCCAGTTGCTGGCTGCCCGCCTTTATCAGGGACAGACCACCAATTTCAGGACGGAAGGCGGCGGTTTCGCGCCGGTATTCGTTCAGGAAGGGAATCGGTAATGCTTCTCGCGGAATAGCCGCAGGCAGGCGTCGACTGCCGCTGCTTCATAAACAATGCCCCGTGTGCGTTCGATTTCGGCGAGCGCTGCATCCAGCCCGAGGGCCGGCCGGTAGGGGCGATGGGCAGCCATCGATTCGACGGTGTAGGCGACGGCCAGGATTTTCGCACCCATGAGGATCTCCATTCCCTTCAGCCCCTCCGGGTAGCCAGAACCGTCGATGCGCTCGTGATGCTGATGGACAAGCTGCGCAATCGGCCAGGAAAAATCGATTCCCTTGAGGATTTCATATCCTGCGCGCGCATGTTCCTTGATCAGCAGGTACTCGACATCTGTGAGCCGGGTGGGTTTGGACAGGATTTCCGCGGGAACCTGGATTTTTCCGATGTCGTGGACCATGCCTGCGAGATGGATCCCCCTTGCCTCTTCTTCCGGGAGATTCATTTCCCGTGCGATCGCCACAGCCAGATCCGCCACTTTCCTCTGATGTCCGGCGGTATAGGGGTCGCGCATTTCCAGCATGCCGGCTACAGCTTCCACGGTGGAGATCATGCTGCGTTCGAGCTTTGCGGACCAGGCATCGTGGGAGGCGCGAATCCGCAATGCCCGGATGCCGAATGAGAGATCCGTGGCCAGTTCCTCCAGCAGGGACAATTCGTCGGCGCTGAAGGAGAAAGGTTCCTGCGAATAGAGGGTGAGGGCGCCGAAAGTTTCGGATCGGTCGGAAAGGGGCAGGGAAGTGCTGGAACGGTAGCCTCGCTTCAGGGCTTCCTCCCGCCATGAGACTAGATCGGGATTGGTGGCGAATTCACGATTGACTTGCAGCTTTCCGGTGCGGATCGCGGTTCCGGAAGGACCTCTTCCTCTTTCCGTGTCCGCCCAGGAAATTCGCGCATTTTCCAGATAGCCTTCTTCGAAACCGAAGCTTGCGACCGGGCGCACGCTTTTCTGCTCGTCGTTTTCGGCAAATCCAACCCATGCCATGCGGTAGTTTCCGTTTATCACGATGATGCGGCAGACTTCCTCGAGAAGCTGCTGTTCTTCCTGCGCATGCACCAGCGCCTTGTTGCAAAGGCTGAGGATGCGCATGGCCCGGTTCAGACGCAGGATCTCGTTTTTGGAAAGAAGGGCAATGGCCATTTCGTCTATGGTCTGCGCGAGTTGGCCCAGTTCTCCGGAAGCATAATCGAGATTGGTGCGTGCGTCTTGCTCCCCGCGCCCCAGTCTTTTTGCGACTTCGGAAATGACGGAAAGGGGATGCAGCAGCAGGCGCTCGCTGCCATACCAAACCGCTGCGAAGGCGAAAATCAAAAGGACCAGGAGAAGCGAGAAAGTGAGTGCAAACCTGCGTTCTGCCTGTCCGGTCACGTCCCCTCTGGGTATGCCAATCCAGAGGTGAATCGGCCCGGTAGAAGCGCTGGCGATGCTGGCAAAACCGTAGATGCGGGGTACCCCGTCGAACCCGGTGGATTCGGCCGTTCCCTTTCCGCGCAAGGAAAGGATGGTGGAATAGAATGCGGTGTGCGCAGCACTTTTCCCCACCCAGCGTTCCGGATCCGGGTAGCGAGCCAGAACGGTTCCTGTCGCGTCGATCAGTCCGCTTCTGGCCCCCTCGGGCAGCTTTACCTTGGCGAGTTCCCGGTTCACCCACTGCAGATCGACGAGCACCACGAGATATCCCTGGAGATGTCCCTCGTCGTCATGGAGCGCCTTGGCGAATGGCAGGCTCCAGGTACCCACCGATCGGTCATAGACCGCGCTTCCGGTGACGAGGTCGTTTGTTGAAAGAGCATCCCTGAAATAGGAGCGGTCCGCGATGCTGACCTTGATACTGGTTTCTGCGGAGTTGCAGAAAATAAGGCCATCCCGGTCGGCGATGGCAATGTTCGAAAGTCGCTGCTCGTTTTTCACGATCCTCGAGAGGAAGCGGTGGCAATCCCCTCTGGAAGAGGCATTGTCCAGATCCCGGGTAAGCGAAAGCAGTTCCACGGTCTGGTGTGCATATTCGATCACCTTTCCCTGCTCCATGGCCACCCTGGAGGCCATGGATTGCAGGCTTTCCATCGCGCTGGCCAGATTGCTTTCCCTT
>JABEVD010000041.1 GCA_013044025.1 Burkholderiales bacterium | reverse complement strand
TGAACGGCGAATTTTGAAGATTTTCGATCCTGCCCCCAAAGACGCCAACGGCAACCACATGACTGGACTGAGTATGATTTTACAGCGTGAGGGGTGAGGGGTCGCCGTGCCGAAACAGTTGTTTCCGATCGCATCCGGATGCTTATCACAACTGGCAAGTTTCAGAGCAAACCGGTCGTCCAAATGGCGGTTCTGTGGAAACAGCGAAGGTCTGCTCCTGGCCAATTGTGAGCGTTTTCAGCCTCCGGTTCATCCTGAAGGGTTCTGTCTTCCTCGGATGCGGCACAAGGGGAAGCAAATACGACAGGCAAAGTTCGCCTTTGTCGTTCTGGCCGGCTTGTCTGTTGCGGCTCTGTTTCGGCCAGTTTGCGCCAGGCCGCATGAAAATTTCATCATCGGGATAGATGAACAGGTCCGAATCGGCCACGCTGCCTACGTTCCGCAAAACGTTTTGTATCGGGCAGTTTGCTCGCGCGGAGCGGGGCGGGAAAATCGCAGCGAATCGTCTTTTTCTTCATAAGGGGTGGAAAGCGCTTCGAGCAGCCTGTCAAATGGCTGCAGGTTCCCATTGCGACTTGCAGCTTCCAGCGCTTCTTCGACCAGATGATTGCGCGGGATCAGGTACGGATTGGCAAGGCGAAGGTCTGCCGCAATCCTCTCCCCGGGCCTTTCTTCACGGGACAATCTTGCCTTCCAGAGAGGCAGCCAGGCGTCGAACTTTTCCGGATTCGCTGCAAACAGCCCGCGGTTCGGAATCCCTTCTGCCGCATCGGCAAGGGCGCGCCAGGCAAGGGTGAAGTCGGCCTCGCCCGCAAACATCGCATCGAGAAAACCCTCGGCGAGCGCAGCATCGCCCTCTTCTTCCCTTTTCAGCCCCATTTTTCGCCGCATCACGGCAAGCCATGCGCGCCGATAATGCACCTGAAAATCTTCCACCTGTTGCGTCGCAAGCCCGACTGCGGTTTCCTCATCTTCGGCCAGAAGAGGCAAAAGCGTCTCGGCGAAGCGCGCCAGGTTCCACTGCGCAATCGCCGGCTGATTGCCATAACAATAGCGCCCGCGGCGATCGATCGAACTGAACACGGTCTCAGGATCGTAGTGCTCCATGAATGCGCAAGGACCGTAATCGATGGTTTCGCCGGAAAGCGCCATATTGTCGGTATTCATCACGCCATGGATGAATCCAACCCCCATCCAGTTTGCGATCAGCCCGGCCATGCGCATGGAATAGGCGCGCAACAATTCGATGTAGCGACCTTCATCCAGCTCCGGATAATGGCGATCCATGGTGTAATCCGCAAGACGCATGAGCGAGTCGATATCGTTGCGGGCGGCGAGATACTCGAAAGTGCCGATGCGGATATGACTTGCCGAAACCCGGGTGAGCACGGCGCCAGGAAGGATGGTTTCACGGTATACCGGCTCGCCGGTCGCAACCACGGCAAGACCCCGGGTGGTTGCGATTCCGAGGTGATGCATGGCGTCCCCCATCAGGTATTCCCGCAGCATGGGCCCCAGGGCCGCCTTGCCGTCTCCGCTGCGTGAAAATGCAGTGCGTCCGCTTCCCTTCAACTGGATGTCGCGACGACAACCGGCGCGATCGATGACTTCGCCCAGCAGCAGCGCACGACCATCGCCAAGCTGCGGAACGAAATTTCCAAACTGATGCCCGGCATAAGCCTGCGCGATGGGCTGCGATCCCGGCACCAAGGCATTTCCGGAAAAATATTGCACCCAGTCCGGAGAGGTTGCTTCATCGGGCTCCAGTCCAAGCTCTTCTGCCAGGGAAACATTGAGCTTGACCAGGGTCGGCGCAAGCTTGCGCTCGGCCCGTGCGAAGACATACATGCCTTCGAGTTCGCGCACATAACTGTTGTCGAGGGTGAACATGGCAGGTGATGGATGAAGGGAATATGAAAATAATACCAGACAAAATCGCTCAACAAAAGCTGCCATCGCTTCGCGACTTCTGCCGAGGACGAGAACCGCCCGGGCAACATTCATCGTAAAAATCGCGCTTGCAATTGTGGTTCGGTCGACTAGTGTGATGACAAATACCGTAAAGGGAGGTCATCATGCCGGTGCCTGTAGAACAGATTCAGAGACTTGCAGGGTTTGAATTGAATGCGCTCCGCGCAGCGGAAATTCTTGGCAGGGACTTCGACAACCTGAAGATTCCGCCGACCGGGACGCCGATCCATGACATCAACGGCACCGTGCTCTTTTACCGGATACCGTTGAATCGGGGGTCGACGATCGAAGGCTTCGTCGACATCGCAGCGAACGAAGCCCTCGGCGAACCGCTCGTATCGGTCAGCATGGGCGGAAAATGGGACGAAAAGGCGATCCTGAGAGAGGCCGGGGCCGTGGCGAGAAGCCGATCGATGAAATACGACAGCCTGCGCTTCGTTGCCTACAGCTTCCCGAAAATCGCACTCCAGTTCCTGCAAAAATCCAGGGAGGTAGCCATGCTGGAATGGAAGAACTGGAAGGAAATCCCGCAGCAGTCGCACGGGCGCCAATTGCTTGCGCCATCCAATTTCGAGCGCTGGAGCTTCATCGACGAAATGCCCGCCGAGATCAGGCAGGCCAGATTGCTGGGTTTCAGGAAACGTCAGGAAATCTGGCAATCTCCCGAAGTATCGAAGCTGCAACCTCTCGTCATCTCGAAAACGATCAAGATTCCGGTTTCCCTCGTCGATACGAGAGAAATCCATTATTCCCCCCGTGCCGAGGATCACCATCCCTGTTACGAACTTCGCGGTCAGCAGACCAACGTCTGGTGCGTGGCTGCGAGCGTGGAAATGCTGCTGAATTTCTATCGCTACCGCTACGATCAGCCCAGGCTTGCCCAGGAAATGCAGTTGGGAACGTGCAATGCGCCGAACGGGCTTCCTTACGGGGAAGAGCACAAGGTTGTGGACACCATAGAAAAACTTTCCTCCAACACGCTCGATTCGACCGACATTGCCAATCCGGGATGGGCCACCTTCGAATCCGAGATCAGGGAGAATCGTCCCCTGATCAGCTTCATCCCGGGGCATTCGCGAACCGTCGCAGGCTATACGCACAGCCTGATCCACCTTGCTGACCAGCCGCCGTTCAGAGGGCTGCTGGTTTACGATCCATGGCCTCCCACCGATTGCGCGCACCCTGAAGCGGGCGGCGTCATCACCAGGTGGGAAAACTTCGCCACCCAGACCTACCGGCATGCATTCACTGCAGTGCTGAAGCAGGTCTAGCATGATTCGGCAGGTCCAGGATGTGCAAGCCATCCTGTCTTTTGCGCAAGGCCTGCTCCGGGAAGGCGGGCCTGAAAATTCTGCGGTCGAATCCCCGATCGAGGTCCGCTCCCCGGAAGGCATGCTGCATTCCTGGTTCGTTCCGGTGACTTCAGATGGAACGATCGCCGGATTCTACGAGTTCCTGCCCGACGGAAAATTCCTGCGCTTTTCCCTCTACCGGGGCGATCAGGCCTATTCTGACTGGCTTTCCCCGGAAAAGCTGGTGCATTGCAGCCGGGACGAGCGCTGCGGAAAACCTTTCCTCAGTTACGACGGATCGCCTGCGCGCATCGTCTGGGCCGTTCCACTGATTCGCGGAGAAAAGGAAACGCTCGTCTACGTGGCGGGGAAAACCGTATATCCGGTGCCTGTCGACGCCAGGCCACAATGAATTTTCCGCATCCTGCGCGCCGAACCGGGTATAGTGAAGCCGGGAGGAAGAAATGGAAGAACTCGTCCTGTACGGCACGGCAGGCTGCCACCTTTGCGAAACGGCCATGGAAATGCTCGCTGCTCGCGGCATTCACCCAAGGATCGTCGACATCTCGGAACAAGAACATCTCTTCGAAAAATACCGGCTCAGCATCCCGGTCCTCGCCCGTCCTGACGCGCTGGAACTCGGCTGGCCTTTCGATCCGGCAATGATCGAAGAATTTCTCGAAAGGTGAGGCGCGCTCCCGATTTGCGTTCAGCGCTGGGGAAGGCGGATGGAGAAAAGCGCACCTCCCAGATCGCTCCTCGCCGCGACGACCTTTCCGCCGTAGGCTTCGGCAATGTCCTTCACCACGGCAAGTCCGATGCCGTGGCCGGGAACGCTCTCGTCGAGTCTTGCGCCCCGCTCCATGACCTTCGCATCTTCAGGAATGCCGGGACCGTCATCCTCGACGAATAGAAAAAAGCCTGCCTGATCGGTTCCGGAAACGATGCGAACCTTGCGTCGGCACCACTTGAAGGCATTGTCGGCCAGATTTCCGAGCATTTCGTAGAGATCCGACTCGTCCACCCGATAAGCGAGATCGGGAACGACCAGGATTTCGACATCGACCCTTTTTTCGAAATGCACCCTCTCCAGCGACCCCACGATCTTGTGCACCACCGGCTCGATCGAACAGGGGGCGGAGAAACCGGAAGGGGCCGCAGTTGCCGCACGCTGCAACTGGTGACCTACGATCCTGTCCATCCGTGCAAGCTGTTCCACCACCGTATCCCTCAATCCTTCATCCTCCAGGGCTGCATGCATCACGGCCAGCGGCGTCTTCAGGCTGTGCGCGAGCTCGGCCAGCGCATCCCGATATCTCATCTGCTGCGCCCGCTCGTGCCGGATGAGCTGGTTCAGGCTCTCGGTGAGCGGAGATAGATCCTTTGGATACTTCCCGAGGCGCTCGCGCCTGCCTGCCTGGATTTCTCCCAGTTCCTGCGCCACCCTTCTCAACGGAGAAAGCCCCCACCTCAGCACCGCAGCCTGGGTGAGCAGCAACAGCACGGACATCAGACCGAGGCGCACCGCGAGACTTCTTCTGTATCTTGCGATCTGGAAATGATAGGAAGAAAGATCTTCTGCGATGCTGAAAGTGAAGGTTTGCCGCTTCCCCCCCGAAACCCAGACGATTCCCATGCTCTCGACAAAAAATCCCCCGCTTTCGGAAAATATTTTCGCTCCGGGAGTCAGATGCACATCGAATGGAACCTTCAGCCCTGCCAGGGAAGGGGAGCGCCAGAGCGGCCTGCCCCTGGAATCGGAAACCTGTGCGTATAGCCCCGATCCGGGATAGGAAAGCCGCGGCTCAGGAAGTTTCTCCGAAACGATGAGTCCTTCGCTTCCGAATTCAGCGGCAGAAACCAGCAGGTAAAGCTGCCCGAGCAGCCTTGCCTCGTGCGTGGAAATGGTGCTGTCCTGATAGGCGCTGTCCAGCGCCACTGCGGTGAGCAGCATGAACAGGGTGAGCACCATTGCGCCCCAAAGCGCAATGCGCTCATTGAGAGACATCGCTCTCCCCGAGATTGAAACGGTAGCCCCGTCCGCGCAGGGTTTCTATGGGCAGCAGCACCCCTTCCGGATCGAGCTTTTTTCGGAGCCTCGCCACGATGACTTCGAGCACATTGCTGTCCCGGTCTTCTTCGTGAGGATAGAGGATGTCGGAAAGTTCGGATTTGGAAACCACCCTGCCGCGGTGCGTCATCAGGTATTCGAGCGTGCGGTATTCGAAGGCGGTGAGCTCGACCTTGCCGCCTTCGAGCAGGGCGACCTGCGCGTTCGTGTCGAGCGCGATCGGACCGCATTGCAGCACGGAGGAAGCCGCTCCAGCAGAACGGCGCAGCAGCGCCTTCAGCCTCGCCACCAGCTCTTCCATCTCGAAAGGTTTCGCGAGATAGTCGTCCCCCCCCGCCTCCAGCCCTTCCACTTTTTCCTGCCAACGCCCCCTGGCGGTGAGGATCAGGATGGGCAGCCGCTTTCCCTCCTTGCGCAAGGCGCGGATCACGTCCAGCCCGTTCATCGAGGGAAGGCCAAGATCGAAAATCGCCGCATCGTAAGGAATTTCCATGGCAAGATGCAGCCCTTCCCTTCCGTCCCCGCAGGAATCGATCCGGTATCCTTCCTTCTCCAGCCGTTTTCCCACCCTTTCGCGAAGGGCGGTTTCGTCCTCGACGAGCAGGATGCGCATCTAGCGGATCGTCCCGGTGCGGGAATCGACGAGAACCACGATGACTTCGCCTGAAGGCGTGATCAGCTTGATCCGGTAGTCCTCCCCTTCGCTGATGGCGGAAAGCACCTGGCCGCCGGTTTTCTGTCTGGCCAGATCCACCGCCTGGGAAAGCGTCACCGCCCGCTGCGAAACCGGAGCGAGCCCGCCCGGGTCGGCAAGGGCGGGGCAGGCCAGCAGGGCTGCGAGCAGGACGAAGATGCGCAATTTTTGCTCCGGACGGAAAGACCGCTATTTTGCTATCAATCCTTGATCCAGGCAATCTCCCGAGCGCCCTTCCAGCACCTGCAACGCCGCATCCACCGCGACGCCTCGCTCGATCGGCGCCTTGAGCCTGGACAGGACGTCGTCCAGGGCGGAGAGGCACAGCAACACATTTTTCCTCGAGGAAGCATGTCCCATCAAGCCGATTCTCCACACCTTGCCGGCCATGACGCCGAGACCCGCGCCGATTTCGAGTTGCCAGTCCGAAAGCAGCATCGCTCTCACCGTGGCGTCGTCCACCCCTTGCGGAATGGAAACCGCGTTCAACTGGGGAAGGCGTTCGGCTTCCGGGACAATGAAGGAAAGCCCCATCGCTTCGAGCCCCGCGCGCAGCGCTAGATGATTTCCTGCATGCCTTGCCCAGGAATGCTCCAGCCCCTCTTCCATCAGCATCACGAGCGCCTCGTGCAGTCCGTAAAGCGCATTGACGGGCGCGGTGTGGTGATAGGCTCGTCTCGCGCTTCCTCCCCAGTAACCCATGACCAGATTGAGATCCATGAACCAGCTCTGCACCCTGGTCTTGCGATTTTTGATCTTCTCCAGCGCGCGCGTCCCGAAGCTCACCGGGGAAAGCCCCGGGGTGCAGGAGAGGCACTTCTGCGTGCCGGAATAGATCGCATCGATTTTCCATTCATCGACCTTCACGGGCGAGCCGCCCAGCGAAGTCACTGCATCGACGATGGCAAGGCAATCGTGGCGATGCGCGATTTCGACCAGTTGCGCCGCATCGGACTGGGCGCCGGTGGAAGTCTCGGCATGCACGAAAGCTGCGATCTTCGCATCCGGATTGGCTTTCAGCGCGTCATCCAGCATGGACGGATCGACCGCTCTCCCCCACTCCCCCTGCACCATGACGGGAATTCCTCCACAGCGCTCGACGTTCTCCTTCATCCTCGCGCCGAACACGCCGTTCTGGCACACCACCACCTTGTCTCCCGGCTCGACGAGATTGACGAAACAGGTTTCCATTCCTGCCGATCCTGGCGCCGAGACCGGCATGGTAAGTTCGTTTTCGGTACGGAAAGCGTATTTGAGGAGGGATTTCACTTCGTCCATCATGCCGACGAATGCCGGATCGAGGTGCCCCAGCGTCGGCCTTGCAAGCGCTTCGAGCACGCGCGGGCTGACATCCGACGGCCCGGGTCCCATCAGGGTTCTTTGCGGAGGATGGAATGATCTGATGCTCATGGTTTTCCTTTCTTTGGTTGATCCAGCAGTTCGATCCAGTGCGCGACCTGCATTTTCGAATGGCCCGCGATCTGGATCTGGCAGCCTATATTGGAGGTGACGATGATTTCGGGGGAATCCGCCTCCAGGGATTGCACCCTGTTTGCAGCGAGTCTTTCTGAAATTTCGCGCTGCGTCAGCGAATAGGTTCCCGCAGCGCCGCAACAGAGGTGGGGATTTTCCACTCTGGCGAGCCTGAATCCGCAGGAAGACAGAATTCCTTCGACCAGCCCGCCGAGCTTCTGTCCGTGCTGCAGAGTGCAGGGACAATGGAAGGCGACCTTCCTTTCCTGCCCGCATTCGACGAACGCCCCGAGATCCTCTCCACCCAGCACTTCGCCGATATCCTTCGCGAGCTCCGAGATTTTCTTCGCCTTCGCCGCATACAGAGGATCGGATCGAAGCACTTCGCCGTATTCCTTCACCATGAGACCGCAACCGCTCGCGGAGGAGACAATCGCCTCCTCCCCTGCCATGAGGCGCGGCCACCATTGGTCGATGTTCCTTCTCATCATGGCCTTCGCCTCTTCTTCCTCTCCCATGTGATAATGCATGGCGCCGCAGCAGCCGGATGCGGGAAAGGCGGAAATACCGAGAACATCGAGCACACGGGAAGCGGAAGAATTGGTCGAAGGGCTGGAGACGGACTGCACGCATCCTTCGAGAAGCAGCATTCTTCGCGAATGCCTTGCTGCAGGGCGGGATTTTTGCTTTCCGGAAAGAACGTATTTCGCCCCGGATGGCAGAAGCGGCTTCAGAGGACTGACCAGGGCCGCGAGCTTCGAGAGCCTTTGCGGATGGGGAAGCACTGCGAGGAGCAGGCGATTTTTCAGTCTCTCCGCGAAAGTCTTCTCCAGCATGCCTCTGCCGATGTGGACGAGACGACTGTACTTCACGCCGGAAGGACAGGTGCTCTCGCAGGAGCGGCAGGTCAGGCAGCGTTCCAGATGCCCCTTGGTCTTTTCTCCCTCCTCGTTTCCCTCGAGGAGAGACTTCACCAGATAGATCCTGCCACGGGGTCCTTCCAGTTCCGATCCGAACAGACGGTAGGTCGGACAGGTTGCATTGCAAAAACCGCAATGCACGCAATTTCTGATGATTTCCTCGGCCTCCGCGATCTCCGGGCGCATGTCGTTGTGGATTCTGGTCTGCATCAGATTCCCCGGTGCATTCTGCCAGGATTGCAGATTCCGTGAGGATCGAAAGCATGCTTGATTCTCCTGGACATTTCGATCAAATGCGGAGAATCGCAAAGCAGGGAATCCTCCCCGCCGAACAGGCGGGCTCGCCCGCCGCTGCGAGCGACACTTTTCCTCACTTCTTCCTCCGGGGCAGCGCTTTTGAACCAGCGCAGCGCCCCTCCCCAGTCGAGCAGCCAGTTGCCGGGAATGTCGAACGGCTTTTGCGCAGGCTTCGAGGAAATTCTCCACAGCGGCTTTTCGTTTCGAAAAAATTCGAGACGCTGCTCGCGAAGATCGAACCAGAATCGAGCCGCATCCGGCAATTCCTCTCCGCCGATTCGCGCATGGCTGACCGCATCGAAACTGCCGGAGAGGCGAACATGGAGCAGTCCGTCGCACCAGGCCGCGCCGTCGACCGGAACCGGCTGCGAAAGCAAGGCACTCATGAAACGAACCGCCTCGTCTTCCGGGCATTCCATCACGCGAGTCACGGAATGGGCTGGAACCGGCAGCACCTTGACGCTGGTCTCGAGCAACACCCCGAGTGTCCCGTACGCGCCAGCCATGAGCCTTGCGCAATCGAATCCGGCCACGTTCTTCATCACCTTTCCGCCGAAATGGAGCAATTCCCCCATTCCGTTCAGAATCTTCGCGCCGAGAAGATAATCCCTCGCCGCGCCGGCCCAGGGGCGGCGCGGGCCGGAAAGACCGCAGGCGATGGTCCCGCCTATGGTGGCATTTTCCCCGAAATGCGGCGGCTCGAAGGGAAGCATCTGGTTTTGTTGCGCGAGGACCGCCTCGATTTCGGAAAGCCTGGTCCCGCACCTTGCGGTCAAAACGAGTTCCTTCGGATCATAGTCGACGATGCCGGCGTGACCGCGAACCTCGAGGATTTCGCCTTCGGTTCTCCTGCCGAGGAAATGCTTGGTGCCGCCTCCGCGAATTTCGAGCGATCGATTTTCGGCCAGCGCATCCAGGATCCTTTCCTGCAGCATCGACTCGCAATCGGCCATCAGAATCGCTCCAGTTCCGGATGCGGAAGGCTGCCGCGATGGACATGCATTTTCCCGAATTCTGCGCAGCGATGCAGCGTCGGCACCGCCTTTCCGGGATTGAGGAGTCCTTGCGGATCGAATGCCGATTTCACCCGATGAAACTGGACAAGCTCCGCAGCAGAGAACTGGACACACATTTCGCCCAGCTTCTCGACGCCCACCCCGTGTTCCCCGGTGATGGTGCCGCCCGCCTCGATGCAAAGCCGAAGGATTTCGCTCCCCATCGCTTCGGTCCTTTCGAGTTCTCCCGGAAGGTTCGCATCGAACAGGATGAGCGGATGCAGGTTACCGTCTCCTGCATGAAAAACATTGGCCACCCTGAGGCCGTATTTTCCGGAAAGGTCGCGCATCCTGGTCAGCACCCTGCCGAGTTCGCGCCTCGGGATGGTGCCGTCCATGCAGTAGTAATCAGGGGAAATTCTCCCCACCGCGGGAAATGCGGATTTTCTCCCTTTCCAGAAGAGCTGGCGCTCCGCCTCGCTTTGCGCAGTCCTCACCTCGAACGCCCCCGCCTTTTTGAGGAGATTGCGCACCGTCATGACATGTTCGGAGACTTCGGCATTGGTGCCGTCGAGTTCGCAAAGGAGCAACGCCTCCGCATCCGGATATCCTGCATGGACAAAGCTCTCTGCAGCGGAAATGGCGAGCCTGTCCATCATTTCCAGTCCGGCGGGAATGATTCCTGCCGCAATCCCCTCCCCCACTGCCTGCGCAGCCTGCTCGAGATCGTCGAATGCGGCCAGCAGCACCTGCGCCCTTTCCGGCTTCGGCAATAGCTTCACCGTCGCTTCCACCACCACGCCCAGCAGCCCTTCCGAACCGGTCAGGAGCGCGAGCAGGTCATATCCCTCGAAATCCAGGGTGCCGTCGCCGATCTCCAGCATTTCCCCATCCATGGTCACGACCTTGAGCGCGAGGAGATTGTGGACGGTGAGCCCGTATTTCAGGCAGTGTACGCCGCCTGAATTTTCCGCGACATTGCCGCCTATGGTGCAGGCGATCTGGGAGGATGGATCCGGGGCATAATGAAGTCCGAAGCGGGATGCGGCTTCGGAGACGGCGAGGTTGCGCACGCCTGGCTCCACCCTGGCGATGCGGTTTTCCGCATCGATCTCGAGGATCCTGTCGAATTTCGCCATCACCAGAAGCACCCCTTCCGGATGCGGCAATGCCCCGCCGGAGAGCCCGGTACCCGCGCCGCGAACGACGACCGCGACCTTCATCCTGCTGCAAAGGGCGAGCACGGCCTGCACCTCTTCCACACGGGACGGCAGGACGACCGCCATCGGCAGGCTCCGGTAGACCGAAAGCGCATCGCACTCGAATGGTCTCATCTCCTCCTCGTCCGCCAATACCGATTCGGGCGCAACAATCCTGCGCAGTTCGCCGATCAGCTTTTCCTTCGCCTGGTGCAATGCTCTATACTTTAGTCGTTCACTGGGACATGCTATTGCAGCAGACTTGAGCAATATTTGCAACTGAGAATTATTCCCATGTCATAGGGAGGGATATGTCCAGAATCGTCCTGCTGGGTTCGACCGGATTCGTCGGGAAGCACCTTTGTCGTGAACTGGCAAGGCGGGGGCACTCGCTTCTCGTGCTGGCGAGAAATCCTGAGAAGGCTCCGCAAGGGACGGAAGCAGTCCGGGCGGACCTGCTTTGCGCCGATCTCGCCAGGCATTTCGAAGGGGCCGACGCCGTGATCAACCTGGTCGGGGTCCTGCACGCGCCTTTCGACGACCTGCACGTGAAGCTTCCCGAAAGAATCGCACAGGCCTGCGAGCAGGCGCAGGTTCCCAGGCTCCTCCACATGAGCGCGCTCGGCGCCTCGGCGGAAGGACCCAGCGAATACCTGAAGTCGAAATTTTCCGGAGAACAGGCGATCCGCGCGTTTTCAGGATGCCACACCATTTTCAGGCCATCGATCATCCTGGGGGAAGGCGATCATTTCGTGCCGCTCTTCGCAGGCCTCATGAAGCTCACTCCGATCCTGCCGGTCGCCTGTCCGGACTCGAAGCTCCAGCCCGTGCAGGTTTCCGACGTGGCCAGGGCTTTCGCAGACAGTCTGGAAATGCAATCGGCATGCGCAAGGACCTTCTGCCTTTGCGGTCCTGAAATCCATTCGCTGATCGGACTCGTGAGAAAAATCGCCGATTCGAAAGGAATGAGGCGGATGCTCCTGCCCCTGCCGGATGCCGTTTCGAGGATTCAGGCAAGGCTCCTGGAATTCACCCCGGGGCCTCTCATGACTTTCGACAATTACCTATCCCTGCAAAAGGACAATGTCTGCGAGGAACCATTTCCGGAGGAATTCG
>JABEVD010000040.1 GCA_013044025.1 Burkholderiales bacterium | reverse complement strand
TGCTGGGCTTCGTGCTCGATGTGGTGCGATTCGGGTCCGTGAACGTGGTATTCGGACATGGCAACTCTCAAAAAATGAAATCGCATGATTATACCGGAGCGCGACCTTTCATGGTTCCATCGCGCAATTCAGATATACTCTGCATAAACAGGAAGTCAACATGGATCTGTTCGAAATTTCGGGGATATTGCTCACCGCTGCCGCGATCGGAAGCTATGTCAACGACAGGTGGCTGAAGCTCCCTGCTTCCATCGGCCTGATGCTGCTCGCCATGGGGGCGGGATTCGCGGGCCTGCTGCTGGAAGCAGCCGGTCTGGTGGACATCGCGCCGATCGAACATTTCCTTGCCGGGATCGATTTCAGCAAGACGGTGTTCCACGGCATGCTCTCCTTCCTGCTCTTCGCAGGCGCATCGCAGATCGATGTCGCGGATCTCAGGAGCGCGAAGCTTCCGGTTGCGATCACCGCCACCGTCAGCACTTTCCTTTCCACCCTGTTCATCGGCGCAGCCTTTTTCTTGCTGGCGCGCGCGATGGGCTTTCCCCAGGTGAATTTCCTGTTCGCGCTGCTGTTCGGGGCGATTCTCTCTCCCACCGATCCGATCGCGGTGATCGGGATCATCAAGAAAATGCACGCGCCAAAGGCGATCGAGACCAAGATCGCGGGGGAATCCCTGTTCAACGACGGCGTGGCGATCGTCTTCTATCTGACCATACTCGAACTCATCGAGGGCGGAACCGCACCCACCTTTCTGGGGGCGACCGAACTGCTGCTCCAGGAAGCGGGGGGAGGACTCCTCATCGGCGCTGCGATCGGCTGGGTCGCGAGGAAGATGCTCGCCAGCATCGACAGCTATCCGTCCGAGCTCCTCATCACGCTTTCCGTGGCATCCGGGGGTTATCTGCTTGCCGAAAAGCTGCAGGTCTCGGCGCCGATCGCGATGGTGGTCGCCGGCATTCTCATCGGCAACCGCGGCCACGATTCCCTGACTTCGAAAAAACGCGAGCACATCGATTCCTTCTGGGAACTCGTGGACGAGATCCTGAACGCGGTGCTCTTCATGCTGATCGGCCTGGAAATGATGGTGCTGAAGATCGATGCGCATCTGGCTTTCATGGCGGCGCTGTGCATTCCCATCGCGCTCTTCGCGCGCTTTCTCAGCATTGCCATTCCGGTTCGGTTGATGCGCCCCTTTTATTCCTTTCAGCGCGGCACCACCCTGGTGATGACCTGGGGCGGATTGCGCGGGGCGTTATCCATTGCCATGGTGCTTGCCCTTTCCAGTCCGGGAGCCAAGGGTCTTTTCCTTCCCTGCGTGTATTTCGTGGCGGTTTTCTCCATCGCAGTACAGGGAATGACCTTCAGCCGATTGCTGAAGAAATGCGGCATGGCGTAGCTTATTTCCTGGCCAGCATCACCAGGTTTTCCAGGGCTTTGCGGTTCGCCACCCCGGTCTTCTTCACGATGCGGTAACGGTGGGCTTCCACGGTGCGTGCGCTGATCCCCATGATTCGCGCGATTTCCTTGTTGGCGTGTCCTGCGAGCACCAGTTCCATCACTTCCGTTTCCCGTTCCGTGAGCTTTTCGATCAGCACGGCAGCCTGATTTCTTTCCTCGATCCTGGCCGCCATGCTGCGGTTTCTTTCCAGCGCTTCACGGACCCTGGCGAGCAGCACTGCGCAATCGACAGGCTTGGTGAGAAAATCCATCGCGCCGGAACGGATCGCACTCACTGCAGCAGCAATGCTGCCATACCCGGTGAGGAAAATGACCGGCAATTGAATCTTTCTCGCATTGAGTTCCGCGTGCAGGGCGGCGCCGTCCATGACGGGCATCTTCAGGTCGAGAATGAGGCATCCCCTGGTGTGTTGCGTGCAGTAATCCAGGAATTCCTTCGCTCCGGAAAAACATTCGATGGCGAATCCTGCAGCCTCGAGCAATTCCGAGAGGGATTGCCGGATCAGCGGGTCGTCGTCGACGATGAAGATCCTGTCCTGTTTATTCATAAGCGAGAGGAAGAGTCAGGTGGAAGGTCGCGCCCCGGTTCTCCTGATGGTCCAGCCAAAGGAAGCCGCCGTTGACCTCGATCAGCGAACGGCTGATGACGAGCCCCATCCCGACCCCGTTGGCCTTGGTGGTGAAGAAGGGCTCGAATAGGTGATCCCGGTTTTCCAGGGGGATGCCGGGGCCGTTGTCCTGAATGCTGATCATCGCCATCCCTTCTTCATGGGCTTTCACGGTGACGATGATCGTCGGGAACAGCCCTCCGTCCGCTTCCATGGCCTCGATGCTGTTGTTCAGCAGGTTCTGGATGGCCTTGTGCACCTGGATGCGATTGGCTGTTACGGGAGGGAGATCGTTGGCGAGGCGAAGTTCTGAATGGAACTGGTATTCCTGCCCGGATCTGGTGAAATTGAACAGGTTCACGACCTCCTGGGCAAGATTGAACTTTTCGGTGCCGGTTTCCTCCATGTTGAGCAGATCGAGCAACTGCTGCACTGCGAGGCCTGCGCGAAGCGCCTGGCGCTTGCCGTTTTCGATGGCTTTCCCGATCCGGATCCTGTCCGGATTCAGCGAATGCAGCATCATCAGCGCCGTTTCGCTGAAGGACGAGATCGCCATCAGCGGCTGATTCAATTCGTGCGCGAAAAGCGAAGCGGTCCTGGCCGCCACCTGATGCCTGTTCAGGGAATGCTTCTTTCTGGCCTGATCCCGGAACTTCTGCTCCATCCTTTTCGGCGCAGAAATGTCCCGCAAGGATGCCTGGATGAACACCTGAGCGGCGGATTCGATGCGGGTGAGGCGGACCTCTGCCGGGAAGATGGTCCCGTCCGCACGCTGATGCATCCATTCGAACCGGTGATGCCCTTGCCTCATGGCAATGTCCATCATTTCCTTTTCCTTTTCCGCGGAAAGGGCTCCGTCCGGCTGGAATTGCGGAGAAAGCCCGAGGGAAGAGAGGGCGTCGAGCGTGTTTGCGCCGAACATTTGCAGCGCGATCCGGCTCGCCGAGGTGACCTGCCGGGAAGGGGGGGAATACACCATCAGGGCTTCGCGCGAATTTTCGAACAGGGCGCGGTATTTCTGTTCGCTTTCCTCGAGCGCATGTTCTCCAGGCTGTGTTTGCGAGCTGTCGTCGATGACCGCGATGAAATGGTCCGGGTCGCGCAGCCGCGCATCTGCCGGATTGATCCAGAGGAGGTATCTGCCGCTGTCGGGCATCGGTCCGGATTCTGCGCTATGGCGTTTCCGGTCGAGTGAGGCGCGCAGGTTGGGGGCGTCCGGAAAAACATCGAAAATGCGCTTCCCGACGACTTCCTCGCGGAGCGTTCTGACGATGCGAAGAGCTGCTTCGGTCGCGGCAAGGACGACGCAATCGGAATCCAGCAGGAGAAAGGGATCCTGGGCATGTTCGAACCATGCCTGGAAATCTGCGGGAAAACCCCGGCTCGGAGCGCTTGAATGACTACTCATAATCGGTTTTTCAGCTTCGGGGACGCCTTGATTCGGAGGATCGATCCATCCGCCATTTGCCAGCATGGCGCCATGCAGCACTGCATTTTCCGAGTGTATCACCGCCTGCGGTCGTTTTTTTTCATTCCTGCGAGAACTAGGTATTTCTACTTAGAACTTTTTCGGTGGATTAAGTAATGACCTCGGCTTTCGGTGCGGAGCGGGTTTAATTATCATATGCGGCCTGAAGTTAGGGGTATGCGCCCCAATCCGGACAAGCGATCCATTCTGCGGAACCAAAATGACTGCATCGGTGCTTTATGACGATGGAAATCACAAATGCATTGCCTTCACCGATCTCGTTCCAGGGGAAGCCATCCGCTCGAACCAGTTTCTCATCGTCGATGCCGGGGATTCCATGCTGCTCGATCCGGGCGGCAATCTGACTTACAATGATCTTCTGGCAGAAGTGGCCAGTTTCGCCCCTCCCTCCCTCACCAGATATGTTTTCGCCTCTCACGAGGACCCGGACATCATCGCTTCGGCAAACGGCTGGCTGCTCATCAGCGATGCGAAAATCGTCATCGCGCAGGAGTGGGCGCGCTTCCTTCCCCATTTCTGTCTGAAGGGAATGACCGAAGGAAGGGTGTTGCCGGTTCCCGCGAGGGGAATGAATCTCGAGCTCGGCAATTGCGAACTCAAGATCGTTCCCGCTCATTTTCTGCATGCGGTTGGAAATTTCCAGGTATACGACCCGGTGCGCCGGATCCTGTTCAGCGGCGACCTGGGCGCCGCGCTCATCGACGAGACGAAGGTGGGGCCGATGGTCGTGGATTTCGATCATCATCTCCGGAGTGGGCATTCCGGTCTGTTCCACAGGCGCTACATGACCAACAACAAGGTTTGCCGATTCTGGGCAAACATGGCGCGGACTCTGGAAATAGACTGCATCGCGCCGCAGCATGGCGGATTCCTCACCGAGAGGAGCATGGTGAATCGCTTCATCGACTGGGTGGAAGGGCTGGAATGCGGCACGGATCTCGTTTCCGAAGCCGATTTCGTCATTCCCTGAATAGGGAAGAAAAGGAAAAAATGGACAGGGAATTGATCGCGGGGCGTTTCGCTTGCCCCGACATCGAGGCATTCGTGATTTCCACGCTGGACGGGCAGGTGGTGGCGACGACTCTTTCCGGAGAACCGGATCATGCAGCGCATCTTGCCGCTGCGCTGATTTCGATGGGAGAGCGCCTGGCGCGTGATTTTTCAGTCGGTGCGCTGGAACAGGTCGCAGTCGTCGGCCGGGACGGGTATGTTCACCTGATCCATGCCGGAAAGAATGCGGTGCTGGCTTCGATCGTGAAGGACGAAGAGCCGTTGAAGCGGTTGCAGGAGCATGCTGCGAACATCGCCGGTCGCTAGCTGTGGTAAATTTCCGCTTTGTCTGCCGCGCGCAGCGATTCGGAACCGCAAATGGACCAGCCTTCCAGCACGACTGCCCGGATCGCGGTGGCCAGTTTCATCGGCACCGCGATCGAATTCTACGATTTCTACATCTACGGCCTTGCCGTGGCCATGGTGATCGGCCCGGTTTTCTTTCCCGAAGCATCGCCCGATGCGCAGAAGCTCAATGCTTTCCTCACTTTCGGCCTCGCTTTCCTGGCAAGACCCATCGGTTCCTTCGTTTTCGGGCATTACGGCGACCGGATCGGCCGCAAGGCCACCCTGGTCGCATCGCTTCTGGTGATGGGCTTCTCCACGGTGCTGATCGGCTTTCTTCCCGGATATGAGGTTGCAGGATGGGCAGCGCCTCTCCTGCTTTGCCTGCTGCGTTTCGGGCAAGGCGTCGGGCTCGGCGGAGAATGGGCCGGCGCAGCCCTGCTGGCGGTTGAATATGCGCCGCAAGGCGAACGCGGCAGGTTCGGCATGTTTCCCCAGTTGGGTCCTTCGGTCGGGTTCCTCTGCGCCGTGGGCGGATTCCTGATGCTGTCCGAATGGCTGGACGATGCGCAGTTTCGCTCCTGGGGCTGGCGCATTCCCTTCATTGCGAGCATGACGCTGGTTCTGATCGGTCTGTACGTGCGTCTGAAACTTGCCGAAACGCCGGTGTTTGCCAGGGTGGCTCCCGCACCGACCGTCCTGCCATTTGCGGAAGTGGTGCGGCGCCATTGGGGTTCGGTGTTGCTCGGCGCGCTCTCTCTTGTGGTTTGCTACGCGATATTCTATGTGGCCACGGTGTTTTCACTCAGCTATGGAGTCGGCAAGCTGGGCATTCCCCGTCAGGAATTTCTCGTCATGCTTTCCATCGCAATCCTGTTCATGGCGCTGGCAACGCCGCTTGCCGCCATCGCCGCAGACCGTCATGGAAGGAGAAGGGTGCTGTTCGCAGCGTGTTTTCTCGCGCTTCTTTCCGGGTTCCTGTTCGGACCTGCCATGGAAAGCCGCTCCCCGCTCGTCATCACCGCCTTTCTTTCCCTCGAACTCTTCATCATGGGCGCGGCCTATGCGCCGATGGGCGCCTTCCTGCCCGAGCTTTTTCCCACGAGGGTGCGCTATACCGGCGCCGGGGTTGCGTACAATCTGGGCGGCATCCTGGGGGGCTCGCTCGCGCCGTTTTTCTCGCAGAAACTGGCGCTTGCGGGGGGATTGTCCTGGGTGGGGGGCTATATTTCGGCCGCAGCGCTGGTCAGCTTGTCGGCCGTATTGCTGATGAGGGAAACCCGGGGCGAATCGCTCGATTGAGTTCAACTGCCGAGCATGTCGGCGAGGATCCTGATCTGTTCCTGTTGCCTGCCCAGGATGTCGGCCGCTTTTTCGAGATGGGCCTCGTCGAGCCCCAGGCTTTCGAGTTCCTCCGCTTCCTGTTCCGGGGTGAGGGTGTGCACGTCTTCCCGGATCGCGCTGTCGCCAAGAATCCTTTCCGTGACGCGGGCGAGCGCCAGCATCGGATTTTCGGTGGGTTCCTGCGCATGGTGTCCTGCGATCACAGCGAGGATTTCCTCCGGCAGTCCCCAGTTTTTGCCGCGCAGCGCCCCGAGTTCCGCATGGCTGATGCCGAGCACTTCCTTCTCGAGTTGCCCGATCGGCCGCTCCGGTTCGGATTCCATCCTGGTGAGGAATTCGTCGAACTTTTTCGGAGCGAGGTAGGCAAATGCGAGATAGCCGATGTCGTGCAGGAGGCCGGAAAGGAAAAGGGAATCTTCCGGAGGTCGGATCTGACGCGGGATCATGCCGGAAAGGGTGCGCATTCCGACCGCCATCGAGAAACTGTGCAGCCAGAGATCGCGGATGCTGAATTGCTTGCTTTCCCGGATGCGCAGCGGTCCCATCAGCGCGATGCTGGTCGCAATCGCCTTCACCCTCGAGAGCCCGAGCACCATCACCGCATCGCGCATCGAAACCACTTTTCTCGAGGTGGCGTGGATCGGCGCGTTGGCGAGTCCGATGAGGCGTGCCGCGATCATCGGGTCGGATTCGACCAGCCTGAGCAGCTCTCTTTCCCCTTCCTCGGTATCGAGTCGGAGCGTCAGCAGCCTCTGCCCGATCACCGAAATCGTGGGAAGCGATTCCGTTTTCAGGACGGCCTGTTGCAATTCGTTGACGGATTTATTGTCTGACATGCTCATTCCGGAAGTTTGATCCATGGAATTTTACACGCGAAGGGCGCTGGATTGAAATTGTGATTTCAAATCAGCGCCAGTCGCTCCGATACCCTGGCGAGCGTCTCCTCTTTTCCGAGAAGTTCCAGTACTGCGTCGATGGGCGGGGTGTGCGCTTCTCCGGTCGCCAGGATCCTGCGCGGCATCGCCACCTTGCCGAGTTTCACGCCTTTTCCCTTGGCGAAATTCTTGAGCGCAATTGCGATCGCTTCCCGGCTCCATTCGGTATCTCCCAGTGCCGTGCAGAGTTCCGGGATGAACTGTTTCACTTCTTCCGTGAGATGTTCTGCTGCAAGTTCTTCGGAAGGGGCGAGGCGGCTGTAGAAATAGACCGCGGCATCGGCGAGTTCTTCGACGGTGTTGACCCTTTCCTTGAGCAGTCCGCACACTTTGACGAAATCCGGACCCGTCCGGGTGTCGCAATGGTTGCGGGAGAGGAAGGGAGCGGCGAGCTTCGCGAGTCTTTCGTTTTCTGCGTTCTTCATGTGCTGCTGGTTGATCCAGAGCAGCTTCTCGGGATTGAATTGCGCTGCGGATTTGCTCACCTTGTCGAGATCGAACCAGGAAATGAATTTTTCCATGTCGAAAACCTCGTCGTCTCCATGAGACCATCCGAGCCTGGAGAGATAGTTGAGGAGAGCTTCCGGAAGGTATCCGTCCTCGAAATACTGCATCACGCTCACCGCGCCGTGGCGCTTGGAAAGCCTTTCTCCATCCTCGCCCAGGATCATGGGAAGGTGGGCGTAAATCGGCAGGGCTGCGCCCAGCGCTTTCAGGATGTTGATCTGGCGAGGGGTGTTGTTGACGTGGTCGTCGCCGCGGATGACATGGGTGATGCCCATGTCCATGTCGTCGATGACCACGCCGAAATTGTAGGTCGGAGTGCCGTCAGCGCGCATGATGACGAGATCGTCTAGCTCGCAGTTCTGCACCACGATCCTGCCCTTCACCAGGTCGTCGATCACGACTTCCCCGTCGTGAGGGGTCTTGAAACGGATCACCGGGGCGACTCCCTGCGGAGGCGTCAGCTTCGAATCCCGCCACCTGCCGTCGTAGCGCGGTTTCTCCCCGCGCAAGCGCTGCGCCTCGCGCATTTCGTCGAGTTCTTCCTTCGAAGCATAACAGTGATAGGCGAGCCCCTTTTCCAGAAGCGCATCCACCACTTCCCGATAGCGGTCGAGCCGCTTCATCTGATAGAAAGGACCTTCGTCGTAGTCGAGCCCGAGCCATTGCATTCCGTCCAGGATCGCCTGGACCGATTCAGGGGTCGATCTGTCCAGGTCGGTGTCCTCGATCCTGAGGACGAAGCGTCCGCCGTGTTTTTTCGCAAATGCCCAGGAGAAGAGCGCGGTGCGTGCGCCGCCGATGTGCAGATATCCGGTCGGACTGGGTGCAAAGCGTGTTCGAATCATGTTTTGTCTCGCATCAGTATTGCCCTGCATGGGCAGCATTTTCAAATCGGGTGTATTCGCCGAGGAAGGTCATGCGTACGGTGCCGATCGGGCCGTTCCGCTGCTTGCCGATGATGATTTCGGCGATCCCCTTGTCCTGGCTGTCGGCATTGTAGACCTCGTCCCGGTAGATGAAGAGGATGAGGTCGGCGTCCTGCTCGATTGCGCCCGATTCGCGCAGGTCCGACATCACGGGGCGCTTGTTGGGGCGCTGTTCCAGGCTCCGGTTCAACTGGGAAAGCGCGATGACCGGCACATGCAGTTCCTTGGCGAGCGCCTTGAGCGAACGGGATATTTCCGAGATTTCGGTTGCGCGGTTTTCCCCTGGAGAAACCGAGGACATGAGCTGGAGGTAGTCGACCACGATGAGCCCGAGTTCTCCGTACTGCCTGTGCAACCTCCTGGAGCTCGATCTCAGTTCGACTGAATTGAGCGAAGGGGTTTCGTCGATGAAGAGGGGCGCTTCGGAGAGCTTGCCAAGCGCATGGGTGAGGTTCGGCCAGTCGTCGTCTGCCAGCCGCCCGGTCCGCAGCTTGTGCTGGTCCAGTCTGCCCACCGAGCCCAGCATCCGCATGGCGAGCTGCGCGCCGCCCATTTCCATGCTGAATACCGCGACCGGCTTTTTGCTGTAAAGCGCGACATTTTCCGCGATGTTCAGCGAAAATGCGGTTTTTCCCATACTGGGACGTCCTGCCACGATGACCAGGTCGCCAGGCTGCAGTCCGGAAGTCTTCTGGTCCAGGTCCGCAAATCCGGTTGCGATTCCGGTGACATCGCTTTCTTCTTCGCGGTTGTAGAGCACCTCGATGCGTTCGACCACTTCCTTCAGGAGCGGCTGGATACCGACGAATCCCTGCTTTCCCCTTGCGCTTGCTTCCGCGATTTCGAATACCTTGGCTTCCGCGCTATCGAGCAGTTCGCTGGCGGAACGCCCCATCGGGTTGTAGGCGGATTCGGAAATGTCCGCGCCGACTGCGGCGAGCTTCCTCATCACCGACCGTTCGCGGACGATCTCTGCATATCTTCTTATGTTCGCTGCAGATGGCGTGTTTTGTGCGAGGGCGCCCAGATAAGCGATTCCACCGGCATCCTGAAGTTCCTTGCTGCTTTCCAGGGATTCGGAGACGGTGATGACGTCAGCAGGGTTGCTCCTGCCGACGAGGAGAGCGATGTGCCGGTAAATGAGCCGATGATCCTGCCGGTAGAAGTCGGCCTCGTTGATGAGATCGGCGATACGGTCCCATGCATTGTTGTCGAGGAGCAGGCCGCCCAGCACCGACTGTTCGGCCTCGACCGAATGGGGCGGCAGCTTGATCGATTCGATGTCGATGGTCATGGTTTGCTCCAGATGCTTCCTGAAACAAAAAAAGGGCCGTCATCAGCCCTTTTTTTGCATGCAGGAAGCGCGGCCTCAGGCAGCGGACACCGTCACGATGATGGTCGGGGTCACGTCTGCGTGGAGAGCGACGGTGATCGAGTGATCGCCGGTCTGCTTGATCGGGCCTTCCGGGAGACGAACCGAAGTCTTCTCGACTTCGTATCCGAGTTCCTTCAACGCGGTTGCGATGTCGGCATTGGTGACCGAGCCGAACAGCTTGCCGTCCACGCCTGCATTGTGGGCGATCTGGACGCTGAGTCCCTCGAGCTTTGCAGCCAGATCCTGTGCTGCAGCGAGGATTTCCTGTTGGGCCTGTTCGAGATGCGCGCGCTTTTCCTCGAATTCGGCGATGTTTGCAGCAGTTGCGCGCTTCGCCTTTTTGGTCGGGATCAGGAAGTTGCGTGCATAGCCATCCTTGACCTTGACGATGTCGCCAAGTTTGCCAAGATTGGTCACTTTTTCCATGAGAATTACTTGCATGACAAAACTCCTCAGTGCAGATCGGTGTAGGGCAGGAGCGCGAGGAAACGCGCGCGCTTGATGGCGGAGCCGAGCTGGCGCTGGTAATGCGCCTTGGTGCCCGTGATGCGCGAGGGGATGATCTTGCCGTTCTCGCTGATGAAATCCTTCAGGAGTTCGACATCCTTGTAGTCGATTTCCTTGATTCCTTCGACGGTGAAGCGGCAGAACTTCCTGCGCTTGAAGAGGTTGCGCGATGAATTCGCGTTTTCTTTTTTCTTGTCGTTGCGCTTGAATGGACGAGACATGATTTTATCCTATAAATTCAATTTGTTTTGCATGAAGCACGAGTTCGGCGCTGTGCATGCTTTTCCTTGCGAGAAATCCTTCCAGGTTGACCTGTTTTCCCGCTTGCTGGTCCGAAATGTTCAGTGCCGCATCGGCCACCGCCATGCAGGAGATTTCGAATTCCACTTTCCGCCCGATTCCGGCTTCTTCCTGAACCGAGGCATGTTTCAGCCTGAATTCGCGAACCGGGATCCCCGCAGGGGTGTATCTGAGCGGCGCTGCATCCGAAAGCCTGCCGGAGATGCGGAGGCGGTTGCTGTCCACTTACGCGGCCTTGGTTTCCTCGGTCGGGACGGCCTTGGCCTTTTCGTCGCGCATCATCGGCGAAGGCTCGGTGACGGCGGCATTCATCTTGGTCGTGAGGTGACGGAGGATCGCATCGTTGAACTTGAAGGTGTGTTCGAGTTCGTCGAGCGCTTCCTGATCGCATTCGATGTTCATCAGCACGTAATGTGCCTTGTGGATCTTCTGGATCGGGTAGGCGAGCTGACGGCGGCCCCAGTCTTCGAGGCGATGCACTTTTCCCTCGCGGGCGGTGACCATGCCGCGATAGCGGGCGATCATCGCGGGAACCTGCTCGCTCTGGTCTGGATGGACGATGAAAACTATTTCATAATGTCGCATGGATTCTCCTTACGGGTTGAAGCCTTCCGCCATGCGAAGACGGTAAGGCAAGGTAAAACGCGCATTATAACCTTTTTTTCGCAGCATTCAAAGGCGGTTGCATGGGATTGTACTGGGCGCTATTTTTCGGGATCGGCATCGGCATCGTCTCCACCTGGCTGGTCCTGCGCGGCAGGGCGGCTGTCGCTGCGGCAGAAGTTCGGGCGCAATTGCAGCCGAACATCGCCTCCCTGGAGGCGGAGTGCGCTCATGGACGAGCCGATGCGGCGCGCCTCGGGGCAGCGCTGCAGGACGCGGAACGGCAAAGGATGGGGCTTTTGGCGGAAAAAGCCGATCTGCTTGCGCAAAAGGCCAGGCTCGAGGCCGGGCTTGCAGCCGAAAGAGCCTCCTTTACCGAGAAGCTGCAATTGCTCGGTCAGGCGAAGGAAATGCTTTCCGACCAGTTCAGACTGATCGCGAACGGACTTCTGGAGGAAAACGGCCGGAAAATGACCCTGCAGAATCAGGAACAGCTCTCCACCCTGCTCGGCCCGCTCGGGGAAAAGCTCAAGGAATTCGAATCGAGGGTGCAATCCGTCCACGACAGCGAAACGCAGCAGCGGGTTGCGCTCAGGACCGAGATTTCGAAGCTCGTCGAGGCGAATGCGAAAATCAGCACCGATACCACCAATCTCGCGAAGGCGCTGAAGGGGGATTCGAAAACGCAGGGCGCATGGGGGGAGATGATCCTCGAGCGTGCGCTCGAAATGGCGGGACTCGCCCGCGACCGGGAATACCGGGTGCAGCAGCATTATGTCGGAGAATCGGGGGGGAGGCTGCGTCCCGACGTCATCATCGATCTTCCGGAAGGGCGCCACATGGTGATCGACAGCAAGGTTTCGCTCACCAATTACGAGCGCTACTGCGCGGCCGCGACCGATCTCGAGCGGACGCACGAGCTGCAGCAGCATATCGCTTCGATGCGCAACCACATGGTGGGACTGGGAAGGAAGGATTACCAGAAGATCCATGATCTGGAAACGCTGGATTTCGTCATCATGTTCGTTCCCATCGAGTCGGCCTATTCCCTCGCGGTGGCGAACGACGTTTCGCTCACCCAGGATGCGCTGGAGAAGAACGTCCTCATCGTCTATCCCGGAACGCTGCTCATGGCATTGCGGACCATTGCCCATGTCTGGCGTTACGAGTACCAGAACCGCAATGCACAGGAAATCGCGCGTCAGGCAGGGGCGCTCTACGACAAGTTCGTCGGCTTCATGAACGACCTGAAGGAAGTGGGGGAGCGGCTCGGGAAGGCGCAAAACGCCTACGAGGATGCCTGGAAGAAGCTCGGTTCCGGACGCGGAAACCTGGTGAGGAGCGCCGAGAAAATCCGCCAGCTCGGCGTGAAACCGGCCAAATCCTTGCCCGATGCGATGATCGATGCCGCGCTGGAGAGCGAAGATGCCTAGCATGGAGCGGGAAGGCGCCCTTCTCAGGCTTTCCGGAAAATGGAATGCGGCCGAGCTTGCCGACGCCGAGAGCCGCTTCGGGCAGCTCTCCCTGGAAGGCGTGGAAGAAATCGATGCCAAGGGCATCGAATCGATGGATACGGCCGGCGCGTGGCTTTATTCGAAGCATTTCGCAGGCATCGCTGCAATCGGCATGAAGCGGGAGCATGCCGATCTCGTTTCCCTGGTTTCCGGTATGAAGGTAGAAGGCCCGGTCGGCAAATCTGCTCAGGGCTTTCTGGAAAAGGCGGGGCGTGCAGGATGGGGCGGGTTCGAGAAATTGCTGGAAATGCTCTCCTTCATCGGGGAAGCTTCCGTCCATCTCGCCCGATCGCTGACTTCCCCTTCCAGGATGCGCTGGAAGCCGATCCTGCACAATCTTCAGCATGCAGGATTCGATGCCCTGCCGATCGCAGGGTTGCTATCCTTCCTGATGGGGGTGGTGATTTCCTACCAGGGCGCGGAACAGCTCGCAAGATATGGTGCGAACATCTTCGTGGTCAATCTGGTCGGGCTTTCCATGCTTCGCGAACTCGGTCCCCTGCTCACCGCGATCATCATCGCCGGGCGTTCCGGTTCCGCCTTCACCGCCCAGATCGGTACCATGAAGGTGACCGAGGAGATCGACGCAATGCGGACCATCGGCATTGCGCCCATGGAGCAGCTCGTCCTTCCCAAGATCATCGCGCTGCTGATCGCGCTGCCGCTGCTCACCGTGTATGCGGACATCATGGGGGTGATGGGCGGAATGATGATGTCCTCCTTCGAGCTCGGAGTGAGCTATACTGACTTCATCGACCGTTTCGGCTCCACGATCGGCGTTTCGGCCTTTCTGGTCGGGGTGGGCAAGGCGCCGGTTTTTGCGGCGATCATCGCCGTGGTGGGATGCTTCCAGGGATTCCAGGTTTCGGGCGGTGCGGACAGCGTGGGCATGCAGACCACCCGGAGCGTGGTGCAGTCGATCTTTTACGTCATCGTCGCAGATGCGATTTTTTCGGTCATTTTCAGCCTGGTGAACCTTTGAAGGAAGCGATCGTCAGCATCACGGATCTTTGCACCAGCTTCGACGGATTCGTGGTACATGATCATGTGAGTCTGGAGATCCTGAAGGGAGAGGTGTTCGCCATTGCAGGATCCAGCGGTTGCGGCAAGTCGACGCTGCTTCGCGAAATCATCATGCTGCAAAAGCCCGATTCGGGATCGATCCGGGTATTCGGGCGCGAAATCACCGGGCTTTCCGAGGAAGCTGCGCTCGACTTGCGGAAAAGATGGGGCATGATGTTCGAGCGAAGCGCGCTCTTCAGTTCGCTCAACGTGCTGGAAAACGTGGGATTGCCGCTTCGGGAACACACACTGCTGAGCCGCGAGCTCGTCGACGAGATCGCTTCCATCAAGATCGCGCTGGCTGGGTTGCCCCAAAGCGCAAGGACCAAGTATCCGGACGAGCTTTCAGGGGGAATGAGGAAGCGCGCAGCGCTTGCCCGCGCCTTGTCGCTCGATCCGGAACTGCTTTTCCTCGACGAGCCGACTGCAGGGCTCGATCCTTTGAGCGCAAGCGGATTCGACGAGCTGGTGCTGAATCTCAAGCATTCCCTTCCGCTAACCATGGTGATCGTCACCCACGACCTCGATCTGCTCTGGCATGTTGCGGACAGGGTGGCCTTCATGGGCGGCGGGCAAGTGCTCGGGGTGGGGACGATGCAGGAGCTTTCGAAATCGGAAGATCCGCTCATCCGCGAATATTTTTACGGGCCAAGGGGAAGAGCGGCCCGGGAGCAGGCATGGAAACCAAGGTAAATTACACGATCGTCGGCATTTTTGTCATCCTGCTCGGAATCGCGCTGGTGGCCGGCGTGATCTGGCTGGGCGCAGGAGCCGAGTACCGGAAAAGTTACGACCGATATCTCGTCTACATGAACGAGTCCGTGGCGGGCCTGAATCCGAATGCGCCGGTCCGCTATCGAGGCGTGCTGGTGGGAAAGGTGAAGGACATCTCGATCGAAGCGGACCGCCCTGAATCGGTTCGGCTGCTCCTCGAAATCGAGAAAGGAATGGTCATTCGCAGGGACACCGTCGCCACCCTCAAAAGCCAGGGGCTCACCGGAATCGCCGCTGTGGAATTGTCCGGAGGCAAACCCGATTCTCCGGTCCTCGTGGCGAAGGATGGGGAGAAATATCCCGTGATTCACTCCGAGCCTTCTCTCATGACCCGGCTCGATACCGCGGTCACGCCGATCCTCGCCCATCTGGACGAGTCGATCCGCAATCTCAACAGCACTTTCGGCGAGGACAACCGCAAGCATTTCTCTGAATCGCTGACCAATCTCGCGAAGCTGAGCGATGTGCTCGCAAGGCGTTCCAAAGAGATCGATTCCGGGCTGAAGAATGCATCGTCGCTGATCGCCAACGGTGAGAAGGCGAGCGCATCGCTGCCGATGCTCGTCTCGAAATTCGACAGGGCTGCGGAAGATGTGCAGAAGATGGCGAGGGACGTGAGGCGTTCCAGCGAAGCGACCAGAAAGACCGTCGGTCACATGGACGACACCATGCCTGAATTCCGCTCCCTGGTCTCGAAACTGCAGAACCTTTCGGATTCCCTCGAAAGGCTTTCCAGGGAACTGGAAAGAAATCCTTCCCTGCTGCTTTACGGAAGATCGGCAGGAAAACCAGGACCCGGTGAATGACATGATTTTCAGAATATTGCTGCTGAGCCTTCTCCTATCCTCCTGCGCCGCGCCGCATGTGGAACTGTATTCCCTGGATGCTTCGATTCCGAAGACCGCTTCGGCGCCCCTTTTGCCGATCGCGATTCATGTCGGGAGACCGAAGGCCGACCCAGGCTATGAAACTCCTGAAATGGCCTACACCACCAAGCCGCACGAAATCCGCTATTTCCTGCGCAACCGCTGGGTGGCTTCTCCTTCCAGAATGCTGAAGCCCATCCTGGAAGAGGCTCTTTCGAAAAAATTCTCCCGCATTGCGCAAACCCCTTCCTCGGCCGATCTTGAACTCGATACCGAAATCGTGATGCTGAGGCAGGAGTTTTCCGGGCATTCCAGCCGCATCCATCTCGTGGTCCGGGCTCAGGTGGACCAGGGCAGGGCGAGGCAATTCGACATCGTCGAGCCCTGTCCGGGCAACGATCCCTATGGGGGCGTGATCGCGGCAAACCGGGCGATCGCCATGCTTTCGGAGCAGATCGCGCAATATTGCGCAGAAGATGCTCACTTGCGGCGCGGGCGGGGCTCGTAGGAGGAAACGGATTTCACGATTTCCGGATAGGGAAGGGAATCGAGATCGCCGAAGATTTCCATCGAAAGCAGCACGAGCTTACTCACCCCCATTCCTTCCTCTGCGCCGAGCGCTTTGCGGATGCCCTGCAATCCGCCGCATTCGAGCCTGATTTCCTTGCCGTGCGGGAGCGGTTCCCCGGTGAGTTTCAGGGCGAAGACCATTTTTTCCTTCAGCAGTTCGTGCAGTTTCCTGCAGGTTTGGGCAGCTTCC
>JABEVD010000219.1 GCA_013044025.1 Burkholderiales bacterium | reverse complement strand
GGACAGGGGCAGCAGCCTTGCCGAATGCACCCTTTCCTCGAGTGCGGAAAAGGTCGATTCCAGCCTCGTACCATCCTCGAAGAATGCATCGCGAAGGGAGGCGATCTTCCTGCCGATCCGGCTCATGGATTCTGCCTGAGCCGTCCCGGACCTCGTTCTCCTGCGCTCGATGCCCGCCCAGTCTTCCGCGAGCGAATCGAGCAGGGAAATCCTGTGCTGCATCCTGCCCTGGATGACGCTGAGTTCCCCTACCAGGGAAAGCAGGTCGTCCAGTTTTTTCGTCTCCACCCGGACGGTTTCGATGCGGAAAGCATCGGGCGCTTCGATGCGTTCAGCAGGCGGTGCGGGGAAGGCGGCGGGCGCTTTCCCGCCGAGCGCTGATTCGACCAGAAGGCGCATTTTCGACAGCAGGCCGTTCATGCGATCGACCGACTCCCCGGTGAGCGAAGACTCCCCCTTTCTCGCGCTGTTGAGGGTGGTCTCGAGTTCGTGGGCTGCGCTTTCGATTGCGGCAAGCCCCAGCATCCTGGAGGCGCCCTTCATGCTGTGGGATTCCCGGAAAAGTTCCTCGATGACGGCGGCGTCAGAAGGGGATTTCTCGAGATGCAACAGCCCTTCGTCGAGTCGGGCCAGGTGTTCTTCGCTCTCCGCCCTGAACAACCGGGCGAGCTCCGGATCTTCGATCATAGGATGGCCTTGAGATTCCCGGCCGCCTCGTTCAGTTTCTGCACGCCTATCCTGGTCTGGCCGATGCCCGCAGCGGTTTCCTTGGAGCCTGAAGCGATGCTGTTGGTGGCATCGACGATCTGCCCGAATGCCGCGGACTGCTGCCTGGCGTTGAACATGACCTGCTGTGCGTTTTCGTTGACGCTTCCGGCAAGGCTGGCCAGGTTCCCGAAAAGATCGGATACCTTGCGCACCAGTTGCGTCACCTCGTTCACGGTTCTCGTGCCTTCCTCGGTCATGAGGATGGAGGAATTGGTGGTTTTCTTGATGTCGTTGACGAGCACTGCGGTCTGTTCCGCGGACTTCTTGCTCTGGTCGGCAAGCTTCCTGATTTCGCTCGCCACCACGGCGAAACCCTTGCCGTGTTCTCCGGCTCTGGCCGCTTCGACGGCTGCATTCAGGGCGAGCATGTTGATCTGGCCGGCGAGGTCCTTGAGGAGCGTGGCGATCGATCCGATCTGTCCTGTCTGTTCGGCAAGATGCAGGATCTGGTCGGCCATGGCGCCGATTTTGTCCCGGAGTTCGGCCATCGCTTCCACGGTCTGTCGGGTTGCCTCGCTCCCCTGAGCGGTCGCAGCGCTCGATCGCTCCGCGACTGCTGCGGAATTCGCAGCCTGTTCCGCGGACTGCCGGGAAGATGCGGAAAGCTCCTCGATGGTGGCGGAAGTCTCGTTTGCCGCAGCGGCCTGCTGGCTCGCAGTGCGCTCATGCTGTTCGATGGTCGCGGCGATTTCGCTCGCTGCCGCGGAAAGCTGAACCGCATTGACCGTGATGTCGCGGCTCACCGCAGATGCGATCCAGTAGGCGAAAACGACGGCAAAAAGGGCGGCCGCGATCATGCCGTAGAGAATGGAGCCTTTCACCGTTTCCAGGGACGAATCGGTGCTCGCGTTCAAACCCTGAAGGATTTCGGTCGTGCGCGATTCGTAATTTCCCCAGAGACTGTCGAGTTCGTCGGATTCGCCGATTCCCTGCTTTGCCAGTATTTGCGATGCTTCATCCGCCTTGCCTGCATCGACGAGATCGATCTCGGATTGCAGAATCTGGATGAGGCGATCTCCGGTCAGTTCCAGTTTTTTCACGGTCTCGATCTGCAAGGGGTCGATGGCGATGGATTTGACCTTCTCCATCTTGATGCGGTAGTCGGCAAGATTCGATTCGAAGCCCTTGCGGAATACGGGAGACTTGAAGAGGATGTAGCCCCTCGTTTCCCTGGTGATCTTGACGAGATCGAGCACGGCGTCCTGGGTTGCGAAGGTCACTTGCTGGGAATGGAATCTTTCCGCGGAAAGCCGGGTCGCCGTTTGCAGGTTGACGAACACCACGCCCATGGCCACGAGCAGGATGACGAGAGGAGCCAGGTAGCCGAGCAGGATGCGCTGGCGAAGTCTGAATTTTTGCAGCATGGCGGTTCCCTAATGTATGCTTTCGTTCACGAGCCATTCTTCCCTTTTCAGCAGGGAAGGCAGGTCCAGTACGGCCATCATTGCCCCTCCGTAGGCGGCAGACCCCTTCACCCAGGCGCCGTGCTGTTCCCTGAGCGCCACTGGCGCGGGTCTGAGTTCTGTCGAAGGCAGGTAGAGGACATCCCTCACGTCGTCGACGGCCATGGCGATTCCGCCGGATACGACCGCTTTCCCGGATTTCTTCGACATCGGAGGAAGGCCGAGCGCTTCGCGCGGATCGATCAGGGTGAGGAGAACTCCCCTGAGGTTGATCGCCCCCAGAATGTGGGGCGGGCAGCAAGGAATCGGGTAGGGATCGGAGAACTCGCAGAATTCTTCCACGGTCGCCAGGTCGATGCCGAAGCATTCTTCTTCCAGTTCAACGACTGCAAGGGGGAGATGCGTTGCCGAACGGGTCGCATCGCTTTCCATGAGGGCCGCAGCGCGGGCGCGGAAAATTTGCTGCGCCCCCCTTTCATGGGGAGCGATTGCGACCCGGGGGGAGGGCGGGGCGGGCTCCTTCAGCAGGGCCGTAGCGTCGATCAGGGAAACGATTTCCCTGCCGTAGCGGATTTCCCCGAACAGGATGCGCTGCCGACCGGAAGGTTCCAGGAAGGCGGGAGGAGGCTGGATCGTTTCCTCGCCGATTTCGAGGACGTCGATCACCTCGTTCGCAATCAGGCCGAGCGTGGAATGTTCGATTTGCAGCACGATCACCTGATCCGTGGTCCTGAAATCCCGGGGGGGATGGCCGAAACGCATGCCGAGATCGGTGACCGGAATGATCTGCCCGCGCAGGCTGAATACGCCGGCAACCCAGACCGGCGCTTCCTCGATCGGGGAAAGTTCCGGCAGCCAGACGCTTTCCTGCATCCATCGTGCCTCGATGCCGAAGCGCGTTCCGTCGAGCTCGAAGATCAGGATGGTCCGGTTCATGGCTTTCCTTCGGCAGGGTTCCTGCCGGATAATGATTCAAGAATAGCACGTGAAAACACCGAATTGCCCCGGTACCATGTCCATGAGGCATAATTCCGTACCGGCTTGCAGTTTTTCAGGATTGGGCCGATAAGACAGACTGTAAGGCCGGAAAACCGGGCCGAAGCTTCGAAAGGCAAGCCAAGTGCAGAATCAATATGAAATCCCAGTTTTCATCCGCGATGGCGATTCCGGCCTGGCAGTGGATCTTGAAAAGATGGAGTCTCCGGCGGAATTTTTCCGGTTTGCCGGCGGAGTCTTTGATGCGGGGTTGCTCTTTACCGGAATAGACTATGCCGCTTTCGCGGATCTGCTTTCTCTTTCCGATGAGGGATTGCAGACGAGGATTTCCGATCTGGCAGCGAAGGGAAAAAAGGCCGGGATCCGCTTTGCCGCCGGGATTGCGCCCTTTGCTCCGGAACGGGCTGCGCTCTATCGCGCCCCGAGATTCGTTTCCGGAAGCGCGCAGTATCTTTTCGAAGTCGTGACGATCGAGAAAACCATCGAGGAGCCGCTCTTCGAGGAGGGAGCGGACGGAAAGCTCGAGATCGTGGGCAGGCAGAGCCGGGTCGTGAGCGAGAAGACTTCGCTCAATTTCGACGAATTCGTCGCGGCGATGTGGGCGAGAGGAGTCCGCTACGGCATCGATCATCAGGCGGTCCTCGACATGATCGGACAGAACAGGACAGGCAGGATCGTCATCGCAAGGCCGCTCGCTGCGAAGGAAGGGCAGGATGCCGCGCTCAAGGAGGAAACGGACAGGCTCTACCGGGACAACGCGCCGCGCCAGCTTTCCAGCGGCAAGGTCGATCTCAGGCATTTCAGGAACCGCTTTCCGCAGATCAGAAAGGGAGAGCCCTTGTTGAGGAAGGTGCCGAGGGTGCCCGGTACGCCCGGCATGGACATCTCCGGCGCCGTTCTGGAACCGAAGGTCCCGCAGGATTTCGATCTGGAAGCGCTTTCCGGACCCGGTACCCATGTCGAGCGGAACGCGAAGGGGGAAATCATCTATTCGAGCATGGACGGTTTTCTCAATATCGATCTGCAGACCAACCGGATCGCCGTGGAAGGGAAGATCGTCAGTTACGGCGGCGTCAGCATGAAGACCACGGGAGACATTTCCCTGGACGGAGATCATTTCGAGGAGCATGGGGAGATCCAGGAAAAGCGCGTCGTAGAGGGAAAAAACATCACCGTGCATGGCGACGTGTACGGAAAAGTCGTCTCCTCCGGAGGAAGAATACACCTGATGCAGAATCTGGTCGGAGGTTCGGCGATCAACCAGGAAGGGGACATCGAGATCGGCGGGTTCGCTTCCAGTGCGAACCTGAATGCGAAAACAGGCTGCATCCAGCTTGCCAGGGCGGAAAATTCCCTGATCGTGGGCGATGCGGTCATCCTCGAATATGCGGTGAACTGCACCATCGCCGCCAACCGGGTGGAAATCGGCATTGCGGAAGGATGCGCCATCGCAGGAAAATCGATCCGCGTCCACCAGATCGGCCCGCGCAAGGACAACCAGAGCACGGTGTCTGTCGTCGTTCCCGACCTTTCCTCTTTCGATGCCGAATTTTCGCAGATGGCCTCGAGAATGGCCGAGATCGATTCGATGCTCCTGGAGAAACAGGCGAAAGTGAAGCAGATCACCGAATTGCAGGATGTGCGCAATTACCTTCTCGTCGGCGGGAAGCTGCAGCGCAAGGAAATTACCCTCACCGATGAGCAGAAGGCACACTGGGCGAAGCTCGGTCAGAAGGTGGCGCCCCTGGTGAAGGCGCTCTCCTTCCTCAATGCGGAAGTGAGGTCGCTTTCTGCGGAGCGGGAGGGACTGGTCGAAAAGGCGGATCTTCTGGAAATCGAGAAGGAAGAATCGGCCCGGGGCATTTGCGTTTCGGTCGGGATCGCAACCGGTGAGACCATCGTCCGGAAATGGATGCGCCCCAGGGATGCGAGGCCCCTGGTGGGCATGCCAGAGCGCGATCTCAGGGTGCGGCTGCGCGATGCGGGCTCTCCAGGAGATCACCTGATGTCATCTTCCGGCAGGGACCTGGACTGGCAATTCTGCCTGCCGTCCTGATCATCCCGCCATTTTTTCGTCGATTTCTTCCCTGCCGAGATGCGGCGCGAAGAGATGGATGAAATCGTACATGTATCCGCGCAGGAAGCTGTTTTTACGGATCGCAATCCTGGTCGTGCTGGATTCGAACAGATGCGCGGCGTCGATTGCGCGCAGATTGCCGTCCCTTGCCGGATCGAAGGCCATCGTCGCGAGAATGCCGATTCCAAGGCCCATTTCCACATAGGTCTTGATGACGTCCGAGTCGATCGCGGTCAGCACCACGTTCGGAGTGAGGCCTTTCGCCTCGAATGCCTTGTTGATCTTGGACCGTCCGGTGAAGGCGAAATCGTAAGTGATGATCGGGTATTGCGCGAGATCCTCGATGGCGAGCTTTTCCTTCTCCAGTAGAGGGTGTTGCGGAGGGGTCACCACGCAGCGATTCCATTCGTAACAGGGCAGCATGGCGAGATCCTCGAAAAGCTCGATGGCTTCGGTTGCGATTCCGATGTCGACTTCTCCGGTGCGGACCAATTCAGCGATCTGCATCGGGCTGCCCTGGTGCAGGTTGAGCGTGACATTGGGATAGAGCGTGATGAATTCCTTCACCACTTTCGGCAGGACATAACGCGCCTGGGTGTGCGTGGTCGCGATTTTGAGCGTGCCGCCCGGTTGACTGCCGAATTCCTCCCCGACCCGCTTCAGGTTCTCCGCTTCCAGCAGGATGCGCTGCGCGATGGAAACCACGGTCTCTCCCGGTTCGGTGACCGCGACCAGCCTTTTACCGTTCCTCACGAACACGTCGAGTCCCAGTTCGTCTTCCAGAAGCCTGATCTGCTTGCTGATTCCGGGCTGGGAGGTATAGAGCGATTCGGCCGCCCCGGATACGTTCAAATCCCGCTTCACCACTTCGCAAAGATATCGCAATTGCTGCAGCTTCATGCCCGGTCTCCTAATTCCGTATGGTTATAAAACTATAACATAAAAGTATTTATGAATATAAGAGGCGTTCTGTATGATTGCCTCAACCGGGAAGTTCGCCCCGGAAGGAGAGGTGGATGAATTTCGGATATACCCTGTCCGGATTGTTGATCGGTTCCATCGTCGGCATGACGGGAGTCGGCGGCGGTTCCCTGATGACCCCGCTCCTGGTGCTGGTTTTCGGCATCCAGCCTTCGATCGCGGTCGGCACCGACCTCCTGTATGCGGCGATCACCAAGGCAGGCGGGGCATGGGTGCATGGCCGCCAGGGACATGTCGAATGGAACATCGTGGGACTGCTTTCTTTGGGTAGCATTCCTGCCGCGATCCTGAGCGTGCTGGTTCTGAATGGTCTTGCGATCGACAGGCAGGTGCTTTCCTCGCTGATTTCCACGACGCTCGGCATCGCGCTCATCCTGACTTCAGTGGCCTTGCTGTACAGGGACAGGATCAGGAAGCTGGGGGGGATGTCCGGAGAAAAGGTGAAATTCGCGACGGTTGCTGCCGGTGCGATGCTGGGGATGCTGGTCACGATGTCTTCGGTAGGGGCGGGGGCGCTCGGCACGGTGGTGCTGTTTTTCCTGTATCCGCGCCTCTCGCCGATCAGCGTCGTCGGAACCGATATCGCGCATGCGGTTCCGCTCACCGCGATCGCGGGATTGGGGCATGCAGCGCTCGGCACGGTGGATTTTCATTTGCTGGGAAGCCTATTGCTCGGGTCGTTGCCGGGAATCTATTTCGGAAGCATGCTGGGATCGAGGATACCGGAAAAAATGTTGCGCGGGGCGCTCGCCGGGATGTTGATCCTGATCGGCGGAAAATTGATGTTTTGATGGAAGGGAAAATCATGAAACTGACTAATTCGGAAGAGATCGACCGCTTTTCGGCGGCGGTGGATGCCTACTTCAACCTGCAGATCGATGCGGACAGGTTCACCGCGATGCGCCTGCAACAGGGAGTGTACGGGCAGCGCCAGGAGGGCGTGAACATGATCCGCGTCAAGGTTCCGGGCGGGTCGATCTCTCCTGTCCAGCTGGAAGCGATCGCGGAGGTGCTCGATAACTATTCGCAGACGGAGGAAGTGCACATCACCACCCGTCAGGACATCCAGATCCATTCGGTTCCTTTGCAGGATTCGCCCGCCTCGCTGCGCATCCTGGAAGGAGCGGGACTAACCACACGGGAAGCCTGCGGAAACACCATCCGCAACATCACCGCCTGCCCGATGGCCGGCGTCTGCCCGAAGGAGCATGTGGATGTGACCACCCATCTCGAAGGCGCGGTGCTGCATTTTCTGAGGAATCCGCTCAACCAGCAGATGCCGAGAAAAATGAAGATCAGCTTTTCCGGGTGCGAAGCCGATTGCGCGCAGGCGATGATCCATGACGT
>JABEVD010000218.1 GCA_013044025.1 Burkholderiales bacterium | reverse complement strand
TCCATCGGGTTCTCCAGGGAATTGCGATGGAAAAGGAGCGCATTTCCGATCACTTCCGCCTTGTGCGCAACCCCACGGCCGTCGAGCCCGGTTCCCGGACCTGAAAGGAGATGCGGGGAGGCGTCCAGCAGCGCACAGGCGATCGCCGAAGCGGAAGTGGTGTTGGCGATGCCCATTTCCCCTCCGATGAAAAGCGCTGCGCCTTGCGCGCGAAATGCCGCCCTCCTTCCGGATTCGAGCGCTGCGCCAAGCGCCTCCCTGCTCATCGCCTCCTGCTTCGAAAAATTGGCCGTTCCGGAAGCGATGCGCTCGTCGAATACGCCTTCGAGCGTTTCCACTTCGGACACCGTTCCGAGATTGATCACTTCGAGATGCGCGCCGATTTTCGCGGAAAGCACGCTGATCGCAGCCCCTCCCCTCGCGAAATTTCTCACCATTTCCGCAGTCACCGCCTGAGGAAAAAGGGAAACTCCTTCTTCTGCGATGCCGTGGTCGGATGCGAAAATGCTGATCCATGCGCTGCCGATTTCCGGTTTTTCCCTGCCCTGCCAGGCGGCGAATTGAACCGCGATTTCCTCCAGACTGCCCAGCGCGCCGGGAGGCTTGGTGAGCCTTCCCTGCCGGGCTAGCGCGGCGCTTCTCGCCGCTTCATCCGCCATTTTGCATGGCGCTTCCACCCAGTTCATGTTTTCTCCTTTTTGATCCATAAAGGCAGCCCGGCCACCGTCAGGATCACCGAATCGCAGATTTCCCCCAGCCTCTGATGCAGTCTCCCCGATTCGTCGCAGAAGCGGCGAGTGATTTCACCGAGCGGAACGACGCCCATCCCGGTTTCGTTGGAGACGAGGATGATTTTACCGGGCAGGAGAGGAAGCGTCTCGAGAAAATTCATGATTTCCGAATGCATTTCCTCTTCTCCCTTCATGAGGAGGCGGGTGAGCCAGAGCGTGAGGCAATCCACCAGCAGACAGCGCCCTTCTCCGGCTTCCTCCCGCAGGGTCTTCGCGAGGTCGCACCCCGCCTCGACCACGCGCCACACGGATGGACGGTTCATCCTGTGGTGCTCGATGCGTTTTTCCATTTCCTCGTCGAGCGCTTCGGCAGTGGCCACATAGGTCACGGCAAGACCGCTCTCCAGCGCATGTCGCTCGGCAATCCTGCTTTTTCCGGAGCGGACTCCGCCCAATATCAGTTCGCGCATTTTCCTCCTTCCAGGATGGAAAGGATTTTTTCCATGTCGAGATGTCGTTCGAGCGCATCGGCGAGCCGTTCCAGATTCGCTTCGCGGATCGAAGCATGGTCGGGCGCCGCCATGCTTTCGAGTCCGGCCCATTTCAGCAGGGATTCCAGCGCATTTTGCGATTCGAACAGTCCGTGGAGATAGGTCGCGAAAATCATCCCGTCCTTCGAGACCGCGCCATCCGGACCATGTTCCAATTGCAATGCGGGATTTTCCAGCGCGGGACCTTCGGAGAGCCCCGCGTGGATTTCGTATCCGCAAAGGGGGGTTCCGTCCATGGCCAGCGAACCGCTGACGTTCCGGAGCAGCTTCTCGGAGCGGAGCGTGGTTTCCAGTTCCAGCAGCCCGAGCCCTTCGCTCTCCCCTTTTTCCCCCTCGATTCCGGAAGGATCGCGGATCCATTTTCCGAGCATCTGCAGTCCGCCGCAGATTCCGATGATTTTCCCGCCATACCTCAGATGCCTGAGGATCTCTTCTTTCCTTTTCTTCAGGATGTCGAGGTCGGAACGAACCGACTTGCTGCCCGGCAGGATGAGGAGGTCTGCGTGGGGAAAAGGCCTGTCCACCCGGACATATTCGAAACGGATTCCTGGATGGAGCCTCAAGGGATCGAAATCGGTGTGGTTGCTGATGTGGGGCAGGACCGGAACGATCACCCTGAATTTTCCATCCGCACGGACTTCGTTCAAGGGAATGGCATCCTCCGCCTCGAGGAACAGGCCGTGAAGATGCGGCAGGACCCCCAGGACCGGCTTGCCGGTATAGCGCTCGAGCCATTCGAGCCCCGGTTCGAGCAGGGAGATTTCTCCGCGGAAGCGGTTGATGACGAATCCCTTCACCCTTTCCTGCTCGCTTTTGGAGAGCAGTGCCAGGGTTCCGACGAGATGGGCGAAAACGCCGCCGCGGTCGATGTCCGCGATCAGGATCACAGGACAATCCGCTTCCTCGGCGAATCCCATGTTGGCGATATCGCCTTCGCGCAAATTGATTTCGGCAGGACTGCCCGCCCCTTCCACGATCACATGGGCATTTTTTTCGGCAAGCCTGCGATACGAATCGAAGACCGCCTCCTTCGCGACCTTCTTGTAGGCATGGTATTGCCCCGCCTCCAGGTTGCCGATCGCCTTTCCCTGCACGATGACCTGAGCGCAGCGATCGGTGCTGGGTTTCAGAAGAACCGGATTCATGTCGACATGCGGCGGGATTTTCGCCGCCTGCGCCTGAACCGCCTGCGCCCTGCCGATCTCCCCCCCTTCCGGGGTCACCGCGCTGTTGAGCGCCATGTTCTGCGGCTTGAATGGCGCGACCTGCATGCCGCGTCTCGCCATCCAGCGGCAAAGCGCCGAAACCAGCGTGCTCTTCCCCGCATCGGAGGTCGTCCCCTGCACCATCAGCGTGCTCAAATGAATTCCTCCAGCGCAGTCGCAAGCCTGGAAAATCCCGCTTCGTCTCCGGGAATTCCGAAGCGCAGGCTGGCAGGTTCAGCGAACAGGCGAACCAGGATGCCCCGCTTTGCGAGGTGTTCCTGGATGAAAGCCGCATTCGGGGTTTTCGTCCACTGGAAAAGGGCTGTGCCGCCTGACACCGGAAGTCCGGAATCTTCGAGAACGCCTGCAAGCCTCCTCGCCCCGCCAGGAAGCTTCTCCCTCATTCCTTTCTGCCAGGATCGGTCTTGCAGGGCCAGGGTGGTGACGAACCGGGATGGATTGGCAATGGCCCATGGCCCGATCGAATCGCTCAGCCTTTCCAGGAAATTTGCAGGCGCGAGGACGAAACCGGTTCTTGCGCCTGCCAGCCCGAAAAATTTGCCCACCGAGCGCAACACGACGAGACCTTCCCTGGGGCAGTCTCCTGCCAGACTTTCTGCCGGTTCCGCATCCATGAAAGCCTCGTCCACGATCAGCCAGCCGCCGCGTTTCGCGAGCCTGTCGCAGGCGCAAAGGAGATCCTTTCGGCGAAAAACCTTCCCGGTCGGATTGTTGGGATTGACGACCACGACCACCCTTGCCGAATCGGCCTGTTCGAGGATTGCGGATTCCGGGAAAAGCCTCACCCTGTGCCCCTTCCAGGAGCCGGCATGCTCGGAAAAGGATGGCGAGAGCACCGCGACTTCGCATTCCGGGATCAGGGAAGGAAGCGCACGGATCGCGGCCTGTGAGCCCGCAACGGGCAGGAGCGAATTCGTCCCGTAATAGCTTCTCGCCGCATCGGCGAGCCCGTCTTCCTCCTCCGGGAGCCTTTGCCAGATCGCATCCGGAATGGACGGGACCTGCCATGAATGGGGATTGATCCCGGTGGAAAGATCCAGCCATTCCGATTCAGCGATGCCGTGGCGGCGGGCATTCTCCTTCAATCTTCCGCCGTGCTCAGGCATGGGCGCTCCGGAGAAATGCCACCAGGAAAGGAACCGCAAGCCAGAACAGCAGGCTCTGTTCGACGAGTCCGATCGCGCGATGGATGTCCCTGGAGGATGCCCTCTTTCCCGCACCGAGAACCGGACGATCGTGGATCACCCCCTCGTAGACCGCAGCGCCGCCCAGTTCGATCTGCAGCGCACCCGCCCCGGAGGCCATCACCGGCCCGGCATTGGGACTCTCCCAGGCGCGCGCCTGCAACTTCCAGCAGCGGAGCGCGGAGGCGAAATTGCCGAACAGCGCATAACTCAGCGCAGTCAGTCGCGCCGGAACGAAATTGAGCAGATCGTCGAGACGGGCTGCAGCCCAGCCGAAACGCAGATACCGGGCGTTGCGGTATCCCCACATGGCGTCCAGCGTGTTCGCAAGCCGATACAGCATGACGCCGGGAGCGCCGAGGAGCGCGAACCAGAAAAGCGCGGAAAAGATCGCATCGCTCCCGTTCTCCAGCACCGATTCGACCGCGGCGACAGAGACGCCCGCTTCGTCGAGATTTCCGGTTTCCCTGCTCACCATTTTTCCGACCGCGATCCTCGCTTCGTCGATTTTCCCGAGATCCAGCGCATCGGCGACCTGTCTCGCATGTTCCGCAAGGCTGCGCGGAGCGATCGCGAAATAGAGCAGGATCGCTGAAAATGCCTGACCCAGGATTGAATCGAGCCAGAAAACGGCCATGCAGAGGGGAATTGCCAGAAAAAGCAGGGCCAGGATTCCGCGCATTCTGCTGTCCCCGTAAATTCTTCCTTCCACCATTGAGATCAGCTTCCCCAGGCCTGCAAGCGGATGGAAGCGCGCCGGTTCTCCGAAAATGCGGTCCAGGAGGGCGGCTGCAAGCATGACGCACGCAAGCCTGTAATCCGCAGACATCATTCCTTCCAGCGATTTTCGAAAAGCAGTTCGGAAAGCGGTTTCGGGTTTCTCCATCCTTCGAGCTGCAGCATCGGAGCGGGATAGAATGCCTCCACCTCTCCGATGCAGAGGATCGCGACAGGCTTGCCTCCTTCCGGAATGCCGAGGAGCGATGCGAGCGCATCCGGATCGAAGATCGAGACCCAGCCCATTCCGAGCCCTTCGGCGCGGGAAGCGAGCCAGAGATTCTGGATCGCGCAAGCGACCGATGCGAGATTCATCTCCGGCATGGTCCTCCTGCCGAAGATCGTCCCGTCGTCCGGAGCGAGCACGGCGACCAGCAATTCGCCGCATTCCCTCACGCCTTCCACCTTGAGCTTCATGAATTCGGCATCCCGCTCCCCCATCGCTTCGGCCGTTCTTTGCCGCTCATCCTCGACGAGGGCGTGAATCTTTCCGCGCAGCGCTTCCGAAGTGATACGGACGAATCGCCATGGCTGCATCAGCCCCACGCTCGGCGCCTGATGGGCCGCATGCAGGATTCTCTTCAGCACTTCTTCCGGGACCTTGCCGCCCGAAAAATGCCGCATGTCGCGGCGCTCCGCAATCACCCTGTAGATCGCAGCCTTCTCAATTTCCGGATAGGAATTCATGGCAGGAACAGCCTTCCCGCAGCCTGCGGACAGGATGGAAAATAGAAGTGGATGTAGGATGCGGTGAGGCGCCCATTGCGGTAGACGGCTTCGGAAGTCGGACTTCCGTTCGGGCAGGCGGCTTTTGCGACAGGAAGTCGGGAAGACTCCATTTTCGAATGATGATAGGTGTGGCCGCGCAATTTCCCTTCCTGGAATTGCACTTCCTGCAGGGCAAGGGCAGTGAGTCCCTTGTGCATGGAAGCCTCCCCTTCCAGGATTCCGAGGAGTTGGCTTTTCCTTCCTTCCAGGTCGGAAAGCGCATCGAGACAATAGAGCATTCCGCCGCATTCGGCGAGGATGGGCTTTCCCATTTCGAAATGCTCGCGGATCGATTCGAGCATGCCTCCGTTCTCCGCAAGCCTGCGAAGATGAAGCTCGGGATATCCTCCCGGAAGATAAAGGGAATCCGATTCCGGAAGCACCTCGTCTTCCAGAGGAGAGAAATACAGCAGGTTTGCGCCCATCTCCTCCAGGAGATCGAGGTTCGCGCGATAGAGAAAGCAAAAAGCAGCGTCTTTCGCGACCGCGATCCTGACTCCTTCCAGCATCCTTCCCGGAGGCCGCGACGGTTCCGATTCGAAAGAGACCCGCGGAGGAAGCGCCTGATCTGCATGCTCCCCCCAGATTCTCGCCGCGGCATCGATCCTGGCGGAAAGATCCTGCATTTCCCCCGCCATGAACAGGCCGAGATGGCGTTCCGGAAAGGAGATTTCCTTCCCGGACGGCAATGCGCCGAGAAATTTCATTGCTTCCGGAAGCAGCTCGCGAAGCATTTGCGCATGACGGGAACCTGCCACCCGGTTCGCCACCACGCCGTGAAATGGGAGATTTTCGTCCAGATTCGCGAGCCCGTATGCCACCGCTGCGAAGGTCTGCGCCATCGCGCCCGCATCGATCACCGCCAGAACCGGGATGCCGAAGCGCTTCGCCAGATCCGCCCCGGAAGGCTTTCCGTCGAAAAGCCCCATCACGCCTTCCACCAGGATGAGGTCCGCATCCACTGCAGCCCGATGCAGCCTTTCCCTGCAATCTGCCTCTCCGCCCATCCACAGATCGAGCTGATAGACGGGATGGCCTGAAGCTGCTTCGAGAATGGATGGGTCGATGAAATCCGGGCCTGTCTTGAAAACCCGGACCTTGCGGCCCCTGCTCCTGTGGAAAGCGGCCATGGCAGCCGTGACAGTGGTCTTTCCCTGGCCGGAAGCGGGTGCGCTCACGAAAAGGGCGGGCGCCTTCAAAGATCGATTCCCGGCTGGGCGCG
>JABEVD010000217.1 GCA_013044025.1 Burkholderiales bacterium | reverse complement strand
CTGCAGATCGCCCTGAGGGTGGAACTCTTTCCTGCGCCGTTTGCGCCGATGAGGGAGACGATTTCGCCGGCTTCCAGCTTCAGATCGATTCCCCTGACCGCGCGGATGCCGTCGTAGGAAACATGCAGATTTTCAATTTCGAGCAGGCTCATGAATTTCCAAGATAGGCTTCGATCACGGCGGGATTGCTCCGCACTTCTTCCGGGGTGCCTTCCGCGATCTTGTGGCCGAAATTGAGCACGCAAAGGCGGTCGCATATTCCCATGACCAGCTTCACGTCATGTTCGATGAGCAGGATGGTGACGCCATCCATTCGTATCCTTTCCAGCAGGATGCGCAGCGAATCGGTATCGGAATGATTCATTCCCGCAGCAGGTTCGTCGAGCGCGAGCAGCATGGGATCCGTGGCCAGGGCTCTGGCGATTTCCAGTCTTCTCTGATCCCCATAGCTGAGATTTCTTGCGAGCATGTGCTCGTGCCGGGAAATTCCGACATAGGAAAGAAGATCGCGGGCGCGAGCGGCGATCTGCTGCTCTTCCCGAATCGAGGAGGCATTGCGGAAAATGGCGCCGAAAACGCCGGCGCGGGTCCTGCTGTGGCGACCGACCATGACGTTTTCCAGAGCGGTCATGTTGGAAAAAAGCCGGATGTTCTGGAAGGTTCTGGCGATGCCTGCTTTCGCCATTGCGCTCGCCTTGCGTCCGGCCATGTTCTGTCCATTCAGGCAGAAGGATCCTGAATCGGGAGAATAGATTCCGGTGATGACGTTGAAGAGGGTGGTTTTTCCAGCTCCGTTGGGTCCGATAAGCGCGTAGATTTCCCCTCTTCCGATGGAAAAAGAGACGTCCGTGAGCGCCGAGAGTCCGCCGAAATGCTTGCTGATTCCGGAAACGAGCAGAAGATCAGTGGCCGGCATCGTAAATGCTCGAATTTTCGTGCCTTGCAGTTTCGTCGTGCGCGGCAAGCTCGCGTCTTCTGACCGGAGAGGGCCAGAGGCCTGCAGGACGAAACAGCATGACCAGGATCAGCGAGATGCCGAAAAGCAGCATCCTGATGCTGGATGGATCCGCATAGACATGACCGAAGATCGCCTGCTGCAAGGAGCCGACATAACGAAGCGCTTCCGGAAGGATGGAAAGTAGAATTGCGCCGAAAATGACTCCCCGGATATGCCCCATTCCACCGAGAACCACCATGCACAGGATCATGATCGATTCCATCAGCGTGAAGCTTTCCGGGCTCACGAACCCCTCGAATCCCGCGAAGAGGGTGCCGGAAAGGCCGCCGAAACTTGCGCCCATGGCGAAGGCAAGGAGCTTGACGTTGCGGGTATTGATGCCCATGGCTTCCGCTGCGATTTCATCCTCGCGGATCGCGACCCATGCCCTGCCGATCCTGGAATTCTGGAGCCGGCTGGATACGAATGCCACGAGAATGGTGACTGCAAGGAACAGGAAATAGTAATTGTAGACGGCGGGAAAGCTGGAAGAGAGCGGATGATTGAGTGAGAACCCGCCGATCGTGATCGGGTCGATGAGATTGACTCCCTGCGGTCCGCCCGTGATGTCGTAAGGGGCGTTGAGATTGTTGAGGAAGATGCGGATGATTTCACCGAAGCCCAGGGTCACGATGGCCAGATAATCCCCCCTGAGGCGCAGGGTGGGTGCGCCGAGCAGGATGCCGAACAGGCCTGCGACCAGGGCGCCGAGCGGGAGAAGCAGCCAGAAGGGAAGGTGCAGTCCGAAATGGGGGGAGGCGAGCAGCGCGTAAAGATATGCGCCAACGGCGAAGAAGGCCACATAGCCCAGGTCCAGGAGTCCTGCGAATCCGACCACGATGTTGAGGCCAAGGGCAAGCATGCTGTAGAGAAGCGCGAAATCGATGATCCTCACCCAGGTCCTGCCGAATGCGAAATCGGTCAGGAATGGCAGGGCGATGAGACCTGCTGCGACGAGGAAAAGCCTGATTCCGCGATTCATGGGCGTTCTCCGACTTGTTCGCCGAGGAGTCCGGATGGGCGGAACACCAGGACCAGGATCAGGACGAAAAATGCGAACACATCCTGATAATTGCTGCCGAAAACTCCGCCGGTGAGGGCGCCGAGGTATCCTGCCCCCATGCTTTCGATCACGCCGAGCAGGATTCCGCCGAGCATCGCCCCTTCGATGTTGCCGATGCCTCCCAGAACCGCTGCGGTGAAGGCCTTCAGCCCCAGCATGAATCCCATGTCGTAATGGGCGATTCCGTAGTAGGCGCCGACCATCGTTCCTGCGACAGCGGCGAGCGCGGAGCCGATGACGAAAGTGATCGAAATGATGAGATTGGAATCCACTCCCAGCAAGGTCGCCACTTCAGGATGTTGCGCGGTGGCGCGCATCGCGTTGCCGAGACGGGTGCGCTTCACCATCCAGGAAAGCGCGCCCATCATGGCGCCCGATGCGAAGAGGATGAGGATCTGGATCGGGCTGATGCTGACCCCGGAGAAAGTGAATGAGCCGGACTGGAAAAGGGGAGGGAAAGAAAGATATTCTCTGCCCCAGATCATCATGGCGAGGTTCTGCAGGAGGATGGAGACGCCGATCGCGGTGATGAGCGGCGCGAGTCTGGGCGCGTCCCTGAGCGGCCTGTAGGCGATGCGCTCGACGAGGTATCCTAGCGCCATGCAAACGATTGCGGCGACGAGAACGCCGATCCCGACCAGTGCCGGGCCGGGCAGTCCGGTACCGGACAGGAAATGCACCACTGCGAGGGTGACCATGGCACCGATCATCACGATGTCGCCGTGTGCGAAATTGATCAGGCCGAGGATGCCGTAAACGAGCGTGTAACCGAGTGCAACCAGCGCGTAAATGCTGCCGAGAACGATGCCGTTGACGAGTTGTTGGAGAAAGATTTCCATGGTGCTATAGAGTGGACACCGCTTTCCAGTTTCCGTCCTTCACCTGGAATATCGTCACCGCTCCTTTGAGAATGTCCCCGTTCCGGTCGAATGAGATCTTGCCTGTCACGCCGGAATAGTCCGATTTCGCGAGATAGGGCAGATAGACGGAAGGATCGATGGAGCCCGCCTTTTCCATTGCGGCGACCATGGCCATGGTCGCGTCGTAGGAATACGGGGAGTATAGCTGAATCTTGCCGTATTTCGCCGTGAATCTTTTCTCGAAGTCGCGGCCACCCGGCATGCTCTCCAGAGGAATTCCCGGGGCGGAAGCATAAGCGCCTTCTGCTGCGCCGCCTGCAAGCCGGATGAACTCGGGGCTTTTCGATCCGTCCGCGCCGAGGAAGAGGACATTGAGCCCGAGATTCCTGAGCTGCCTCATCATGGGGCCGGCCTGCGCATCCATTCCTCCATAGAAAAGCAGGTCGGGCTGTTTTCCCTTGATCGAGGTGAGGATTGCAGTGAAATCGGTGGCGTGGTCGTTGGTGTATTCGTGCGCCACCACATTCGCCCCCATGGATTTCACGTCCTGCTCGAAGCGGTCCGCAATGCCCCGCCCATAGGCCGTGCTGTCGTCGATGATGGCGATCCTTTTCGCCACCCTGGTTGCGAAAACCGCAAGCGCATGTCCCTGCTGATTGTCGTTGGTGACGACGCGGAAAGTGGTCTTGAAACCCTGATGGGTATAGGAGGTCGCGGTGGCGGAAGGGGAGATTTGCGGGATCCCCGCATCGCTGTAGATCCTGGAAGCGGGAATGGAGGTTCCTGAATTGAAATGACCAATGACGCCCGCCACTTCCTCGTCCACGAATTTCTGGGCAACGATGGTCGCGGTCCTAGGGTCAGCCTGATCGTCTTCGCTCAGGATGACCACTTTCGCCTTTTTTTCGCCGATGACGATTCCCTTGACGTTGAGGTCGTCTGCAGCCATGCGAACGCCGTTGTCGTTGTCCTTGCCCAGATGCGACTGTGGGCCGGTGAGCGGGGCGGCGGAGCCGATCCTGATGAGAAGTTCGGAGTCGGTGGAATGTTTTGCGCAAGCTGCGAGCATGGCGGCGATTGCGAGGATGAATGCTTTGATGGTGTTCCTCATCCGTGTATCCGTAGCGGTCAGTTCGGTTTCAGGGAAAGGATGTATTCCACGAGTGTTCGGATGTTTTCCCTGGAAACCTTCGGATAGCTGGGCGGCATGGACATGCCACCGGTTGCGTTCACCCAGTTCCCCTTTCCGCCCATGGCGATCTTCTTCTCCAGCTTTTCTTCCACATCCTGCCGGCTTTCCTTGCCGGTTCGGATCATCTCGTTATAGCGGGAGGATACATCGTTCCAGGATGGGCCGATCACCTTGGTGGAAAGGTCATGGCAGCTCATGCACTGGCTTTTTCTGCGAGAAGGAGACCTGCGCTGATTTGACCGGATTCCGGTCTGGACGCATTGGGCACGTTGCTTGCGTTGCATCCGGAAATCAGAATCGAAGCAAGCAAAAGATGAAATTTTTTCATGCCGTCAAAGAAAAAGGCGGCCCGGAAGGCCGCACTTGAAAACTTCCAGCACTGAAGTGCCTTGTTGTTACATCTTGCCGGATTTGACTGCGGCAAACAGAGCCTTGGCTGCGTCGTCTTCGTGGCCCTTGATGTAGTTGTTGTACATGCCAGTCATGGTGCCGGCTTGTGCCTTGAACTTGGG
>JABEVD010000216.1 GCA_013044025.1 Burkholderiales bacterium | reverse complement strand
CTGCTGCCATCATGAACACTGCTTTCGAAGGCACGATCTCTCCCGATATCTCCGGGCTGAGGGGAACAATTCCGCAGTCGAAGGATCTGTACATATCGAAAATCAATCGTCTTTCCTGAAAAGGAAAAATCGAAACATTCTTCAACTCCTCGTTCTTTACGTACTTCTCCAGAGTCGATTTCTGGTCGCCCTCTCCCACAAATACGAAATGAATTCTTTCATGATCGCGCAAAGTTGCAGCCGCCTCGGCAAGTTCCAGTGAACGTTGCGATTGCCCGAGGTTTCCGCCATAAAAAACTACGAACCTGCCCTCCAAACCCCATTTTTTCCTGAAATCAACTCGGCTAGCGCTTTCGGCATCCACATCCATGAAATTTACGGGAACCGGAAATATATCCACTTTATTCGTCGGGACGCCCTTTCCAACGACCAAATTCTTTGAAGATGAGCCCAATACCAGTACCCGCTTGGATCCGAGATAAATGGTTTTTTCCACAAAATCCCAGGCCTTGAATATTTTCCCCTTGCTCAGCCAGCCGAGCCTCCAGGCCACGTCGGGAAAGATATCATGCTGGTTGTAAAGATATTCCACTGTCCTGAATCTGCACCAGTACAGCCAGGTCAAGCCAGACCAGAGGACGGGGCCATCGATGATGCAGGATTGCGGCCTGCGGATCCGAAACGAAGCAAGCAGCGCACCAATGTTGAAGGCAGTCTGATGCATGAGCCGGTTCAACACTCCGCCCCCACGGCGAAATGGCATGCCGATTCTGAGCATCTCCACGCCGTTCATCTGCGTTCTCTCAACTCCGGGAAACCGGCCCGACCCATCATGCAACTCGCGGGTATAGTGAGGTCGTGTCGTAATACAGGTTACCTTGTGCCCCCTTTTCACCAGCGCTTCGCAAAGCATGGTGAATATGGGGGCGCTCGGCCCGATATCAGGCTCGTAATATGGCGTAATGACGAGGATATCCTTCATTTTCCCGGTCAATTCCCCCCCTGCCCTCTTCGTACCATCAGATCCCCTATTACCAGCATGTCCATTTTCGTTCTGGCAAAGCATTCGATAGCATCGACTTCCGAATCCACGATCGGTTCGTTTTCGTTGAAGGAAGTATTGATCAGGATGGGAACACCGGTCCTTTCCCCCATCCTTTGCAGAAGTTTCCAGTAACGCTCGTTCATTTCCTTCTGGACGAGCTGCGCCCTCGCGGTTCCGTCGTGATGAGTGACGGAGGGGATTTTCTCCCTTGCATCCTCGCGAACCGGAATCACCTTTTCCATGTAGGGGATCGATGATGTAGCTTCATCGAGCACGAACCATTCTCCAGCGCGTTCGATGGGGACCGATGGTGCAAACGGCCTGAAGGATTCGCGGCGCTTGATCTTGAGGTTGAGTATGTCCTTGATTCCGGGGTTTCTCGCATCGGCAAGAATGCTTCTCGCGCCTAGCGCCCTCGGACCCCATTCCGCCCTTCCCTGAACCCAGCCGATCACGCCGCCATCGGACACGCAGGAAACCACTTCTTCGAGAAGCTCGTCCTCTGCAAGTTTTCTCCAGGCAATCCCCTTCTTGTCGAGATAGGCGATTGCGTCCTCTTCCTTCACGGAACGACCGAGATAGGGCGTCAATCCCGGCACGACTGTATCTCCCCTGACGAGCGCAGCATATAGGGCCGCTCCAACAGAGGTTCCGCCGTCGTGACCGGATGGCGGAACATAAACCTTCCTGAAACCGGCCTGCTGTGGACAACGTCCGTTGGCAAGGCTGTTCTGAGCGCAGCCGCCCGCCATGGCAAGGGTATCGAATCCCGTGAGGCGCTTCGCTTCCTTCAGTACGTGGATCAGCGCTTCCTCGTAAAAAGCCTGCGTGGAAGCGGCAAGATCGGCGTGGTGCTGGGTGACTTCACTGCCTTTTTCCCTTGCAGGTCCGAGAAGATCGATCAATTTTTCCGAATACATGGTGGAGAGGGAGGGCTCCCCGCTTTCCCATGCCATCTCGACGCCGCCCGTGTGGTGGATGAAATAGTCGAGGTTGAGCCTGAATAGATCGTCCTTTTTCAGATGAACGATCTCGCGCATCTTGTCCAGATAGACAGGCTTGCCCATCGCAGCCAGCCCCATCACCTTGTATTCGTCCCCGTAATTCGGAAATCCGAGGTACTGGGTCATGATGGTATAGAAATAGCCCAGGGAATGCGGATATTCGACAGAGACCAGCTTCTCGATCCTGCCATTCTCGCATTTCGAAATCAGGGTACTGAGAAAATCTCCGGAACCGTCGACGGAAACTCCGGCTGCGGGTTCGGCAAGACCATACAGCCATGCGCTCGCCACATGGGCGATATGATGTTCCACCGGAACAAGCTCGGCACGGATCTCTGAGCGCGGCACGCCCAGCGCGTTCGCCACTTCGGTTCCGAGATCGACGGCTTTCGCCGCGACCGAAAGCCGCTCGATCAGGAGCTTCGGGTTGAGCAGACGCTTCGCACCTTCGAGCAACCTGCCGTGAAGGTTGGCCTTCGGATCCTTGGCGATTGCAATGACGTCGATTTCACTGTGTGAAATTCCGGCGATCTCCAGACAGGCCTTGATCGCGTTGCCGGGAAAACCTGCGGTATGCTTTCTGCGCGTGATGCGCTCTTCCTCGACGGCGGCGACCACCTTTCCGTCTCTCACCAGGCAGGCCGAAGCATCGGCATGGTAAGCGTTGACCCCTAGAATTATCATTTTTTCCCTTTCTTCAAGCCTGAATAGATTTCGCAATACTTCCGGGAGATGGCTTCCAGCGAAAACACTTCGCCCGCCCTCTTCCTGGCTTTGGCGGAGAGTTCTGCGCGCGCAGCATTATCTCCGATCAAGCGCAAAACTTCACCTGCCATGGCTTCTGCATCGCCAAGAGGCGTCAGCACTCCGCACCCACCCAATATTTCCCTGGTTGGAGGAATCTCTCCGCTGACGATCGGCAACCCGCTCGCGAGGGCTTCGATCAGCGCAACCGGCGCGGCCTCGAAATGCGACGAAAACATGAAAAGATCGATCTCTTCCATCCATCTGACCGGATTTTCGACGAATCCGTCGAAAATCACTGCCGATTCGATGCCCAGATCCCTGGACTGCTGCTTCAGCGATTCATAATACCAGCGTTTGTTTTCAAGAATGCGACCCCCGATGACGAGCTTCAATTCATTGCGCTTTTTCCAGACGATCGCGAAAGCCTCGATCACATCCTCGATCCCCTTGCCCGGAGAAATGTTCGCCATCACGCCAATTCTTCGAACTTCGCCCCCCCGGACAGGAGCATCTTCCGGGATGCTGGCGGGAGGATAGGCGATGTCTGATGAATCCGGAAGGTCGTAATATTCGACTACGGATCGACTCGCCGCAACTGGCTTCCCATGCCCAGCCCTGACGAGAAATTTCACAAAATGAGCTAGAAATCGGGGAACGGTCGTGTCATTCAAATGCCAGATCCATGGTCTGCCTTCCAACGCTGCTGCGATCGCAACCGGAAGCATGATCGCGCCGTTTATATGCGGGATCGCATCGCCGTGCCTGCGAATCAGCCTGCGCGATGCTGCGACATCCTGCCACAACCCCGACAACAGCCATTTGAAGCCGGATGAAATCGGCTTTTCCCTCACCGGCTTGTGCCACTGGATGCGGACATGATTCATTCCTGGTCTCTCGAAAAACCCCTCCGGCTGAGTTGGTGGAGAAACGACCGTAGTCAGGACAGGGCAGCCATTGCGGTTCATCGCTTCATGAACGCGAGCGATGCGAACCTGCGGACCACCCACGCGGCCATCGGCAAGAAAGTGCAATACTTCAAGCGTCATGCACATACCACCCGGATTATACTTTTCATCGGAAATCCTTCACAAAATGCGCAAAATATAGCACTATATTCGATTTGCTAACGAGAATAAACACTGAACTTCTTAAATTTTTTCAGGTTACAGCTCATGCACAAAAGCGAAGATTTTCCCAAAACCGCTTCAAGCCTCGGAAAGTATATATTCAGTACCAGATCGCCATTCTAATCTCATT
>JABEVD010000215.1 GCA_013044025.1 Burkholderiales bacterium | reverse complement strand
TCGACGGTGATCGTCGGAACCGTGATCGACCAGTCGTTGCAGGACAGCCTCAGGGTGACCATCGTCGCCACCGGGCTCGGCACGGTGCAGGCGAAAGGACAGGTGAGGCCGGTTTCCATCGTCAAGACCGGAACCGACAACCTGGCGGTCGAAAATTATTCTTCGCTCGATCTGCCCACGGTGATGAGGACCGGCAGGAAACGCGAGTCCGAAGTGGAAGCGATGAAGCAGTCCGGGATGGAAATGCTCGACATTCCCGCTTTCCTGAGGAAGCAGGCGGACTGAGAGGGTGCGCGGGGGAAGAGGCTATGGTAATATTGGTAAATTATCGACTCCTCAGAACCCATGCTCAGGCAGCGCACACTCAGAAACATCGTACGTGCCACCGGAATCGGACTGCATACGGGCGAAAAGGTCTACATGACCTTGCGCCCGGCTGCGATCGACACGGGGATCGTATTCACTCGCCTTGATCTCGACGAGCCGTCCGAGATCAGGGCCGATCCCTTTTCGGTTCACGATACGCGCCTTTCGACCTGCCTGGAAAAGGATGGCGCCAGGGTGGCGACCATCGAGCATCTCATGTCCGCATTCGCCGGACTCGGGATCGACAACGCCTATGTGGACCTGACCGCTTCCGAAGTGCCGATCATGGACGGCAGCGCGGGTCCTTTCGTTTTTCTCATCCAGTCTGCCGGGATTCTGGAGCAGCCCGCTCCGAAAAAATTCATCCGCATCCGCAAGCGGGTGGAAGTCGGCAACGAAAAGAGCTGGGTTCGCTTCGAGCCCTACAACGGTTTCAGGCTCAATTTCTCGATTTCCTTCGCCCATCCCATGCTGGAAGGAACCAGCCAGACCGTGAGCATCGATTTCGGATCCGCTTCCTATCTGAAGGAAATCAGTCGTGCGCGCACTTTCGGCTTCGTCCAGGATGTCGAATACCTGAGATCGCAGGGGCTGGCGCTGGGCGGAAGTCTGGAGAACGCCATCGTTCTGGATGAATTCCGCGTGCTGAACAGCGACGGTTTGCGCTACGACAACGAATTCGTGCGTCACAAGGTGCTCGATGCGATCGGCGACCTGTATCTTCTCGGTCATCCGCTCCTCGGCGAATTCACCGGATTCCGCTCCGGCCATGCGCTCAACAACCAGCTTCTCCGCACCGTTCTTGCGGATCAGGAGGCATGGGAATATGTCTCCTACGACAGGCCGGAAGCCATCCCGCCCTACCTCCGATCCCAGCCCAGACCGGCCTAGTCCATGGTGCTGCTGAGGCTGATCGGTTTTGCAGTCCTCGTGGCGATCGGGGTTTCCTTCCTTGCCTATCTCCTCAAGGGAGATCGGCGTTATCTGAATTTCGCCTGGGCGCTATTCCGTTTCACCCTGCTTTTGCTGCTGGCTTTCGGGATTCTGTATTTTGTTGAAAGAATAATACTTGTAGCCTAAAGTATTCATCGTTCTTGACGTTTTTTGTTTCTCTGACTAGTATGATTCGGTTCGGCCATTGGGGGTTTATGGAGCGGTGCGGCCGAATTTCCTTTGGCGATCGAACGGGAAATAACATGATTCCACAATATATAGTTCCAAGGGGCAACATGCGCTCGGCAATAGCCAGCGTGCATGCGAGGGAAATCCTGGATTCGCGCGGCAATCCCACCGTGGAAGTGGAGGTGGTGCTGGAAGGCGGCGCCTCCGGACGGGCCGCCGTTCCTTCAGGCGCTTCCACAGGCTCGCACGAGGCTTACGAGCTGCGCGACGGGGACAGGGATCGCTACGGGGGAAGAGGCGTGCTGAGGGCGGTCGAGAATGTCCGCTTTCCGATCGCGGACGCGATCACCGGGCTCGATGCGATGGACCAGGGGGCCGTGGACCGGGCGATGATTGAACTCGACGGCACGCCCAACAAGGAAAATCTTGGCGCGAACGCCATTCTCGGGGTGAGTCTCGCCACCGCGAAGGCTGCCACCAACGCCTGCAACATGCCGCTTTATCGCTATATCGGCGGCGTCGCCGCCTGCAGGCTGCCGGTTCCGATGTTCAACATCCTGAATGGCGGGGCGCATGCCAATTGGCAGGGCGCGGACATGCAGGAATTCATGGTTGCGCCGGTCGGTGCGCCGAGGGTTTCCGAAGCGCTGCGCTGGGGAAGCGAAATCTATCACAGCCTGAAGCAAGTGCTGAAGGATTCCGGGCATTCGACCGCAATCGCCGACGAGGGCGGGTTCGCTCCGGTATTGAAGAGCAATGCAGAGGCGATGGATTACATCGTGCTTGCCATCGAAAAGGCAGGGTATCGTCCGGGAGAGGATGTGGTGATCGCGGTCGATCCGGCATCGAGCGGATTTTACCGGGACGGCTGGTATCACCTTCGTTCGGAAGGAAGGGTAATCGATTCCGAAGAAATGATCTCCATGTACCAGGACTGGGCCGACCGGTATCCGCTCGCCGTGCTCGAGGACGGCCTGGCCGAAGACGACTGGGAAGGCTGGAAGAAGTTGAATGCCGCGCTCGGGAACAGGATCGAGATCGTCGGGGACGATCTTTTCGTCACCAATGTGGAGCGGATCCAGCGCGGGATCGAGGAGAATGTCGCCAATGCCGTGCTGATCAAGCTGAACCAGATCGGTTCCCTTACGGAGACCATCGCCGCGACCAGGCTCGCCTTCAACTCGAACTGGGGGGCGATGGTTTCGCACCGCAGCGGGGAGACTGTCGACAGCTTTCTCGCAGACCTTACCGTGGCTTTGGGCACCGGGCACATCAAGACCGGCGCGCCCTGCAGGGGGGAGCGGCTTGCGAAATACAACCAGTTGCTGAGAATCGAGGAATATCTTGGCGATTCGGCCGTGTATGCCGGGCGCAATGCCTTCGTGCACAAGGCGAACTTTTCAGCGTAAATCAGCTCGTATTCATCATGAGGCCCCCTCCTGCAGGCGGGCGATACGAGAGAATTGATGCCATGCAAAAACTCAGGATATTGCCGGGTGCAGCGATCGTGATCGCGCTGACCGCAGTGGTCGGCGTGGGAGAAGGAAAGTCAAGGTCGCTGGAAGACGGGTTCGCGAGGAACCGGGTGACGCTGGTTCGGGATCAGGGAAAAACGGACAGGAAGGTGGCGCAGAATCCGGCCTATCTGGTGCAGATCCGGCGCGGTGCCACTTCTGCCGAAGTGCTGGTCGATGCGGTCACCGGAAAGATCCTTTCCTCCTGATTTTCATCTCAGCAGATTCGCCCCCAGCATGGGCGGTGAAGGCTGCTTGTACTTGCCAAGAATGTCGTAAAAATTGCGGATGTTGGCGACCATCACCACGGCTTCCCCGCCTCTGGCGAAGCCGTGGCTCAAGGTGCCGAAATAGCCGGATCGGCTCAGAAGCGGAAGGGTGTCCTTGAGGTCCACCCAGGAATCCGGATTCCTGTGCAGTTGCTTCGCGAGCTTCATCGCGTCCAGGAGGTGGGCGGTGCCGAGGTTGTAGGCGGCAAGCGCATACCAGGTCCGATCCGGTTCCTTCACTTCCGGCGGGATGGAATCCTTCAGCTTGGCGAAATAGCGGGCGCCTGCCACGATGCTCTGCCTGGCATCGAGGCGGTCGCTCACGTTGAGTCGGTCCGCCGTGTCGCTCGTCAGCATCATGATTCCCCTCACTCCGGTGGGGGAAGTGGCGTGCGGATCCCAGTGCGATTCCTGATAGGAAAGGGCTGCGAGCAGTCTCCAGTCTATCCCGGTGAGCGATTCCGCTTCCTGGAAATAGGCAATCATCGGGGGGAGTTCCTTGTCCATGCTTCCGAGAAAACTCACGATGTCGACCTGATCGAGGCGGTAGATGTGGCCGTAATAGCGGTCCACCAGGCGCTGCAGGGTGCCGTCCTTTTCGATTCCGTCGAAAAAGTCCTGCACCTTGCGGATGAGGGCGGGATCCGCGTCTTTCGGAAATTCCCAGGAAAGCCTTCTCGGGCCGGCAAGATCGAATGCGGCCGCGATGTTGGGATAGTAATGGGCGGCGATATCGATCTGATTGGAGTAAGCGATGGCGTAATCCGTGGTGCCGTCGGAGAGGCTGGAAAGCAGTTCGTCGCTGGATTCGGACTTCATTTCGCTGAAATCCACATCGGGATATTTCCGCTTCAGGGAAGATACGATCTCCCGGATGGCCGGGTCCGCGATGCAGGCGATCCGTTTTCCGGAAAGGGATTCGAAGCCGGACGGCTTTGGCCCGGTGGAATTGTAGACGAGGCGGGGAATCACGCCCAGGTAGGTCGGGCCGTACACGAGATCGGTGCTGCCGTCCGGGGGAATGGTGAGACCGGCTGCGCCGAAATGAACCTTGTGATGGATCACCGCATCCTCGATCTGTTCGCGGTTGGCGTAGAGGACGAATTTCGCCTTCATGCCGATTTTCTGGGCGAACAGGTTGGCGAGGTCGTATTCGAGGCCGGTATAATTGCCCTGGGAATCCTCGTAAAAGGTGGTGGGGCCGTTGACCGTGGCGATGACGAGCTCGTTCGTGGATGCGAATGGGGGAACATGCCATTCTTCCTTGCCGCAGCCGCCGAGGAAAGCGGCGAGAAGCATCAGGAAGCAGGCGGAAATCAGCGATTTGCTGCGCGGATCGCTCGGAATCGTGGTTCTCCGGTAGGGTTTCGAGCCGTAGTTTATCATCAAAGGTTGAATTTTCGTCGTTTTCGCTCAACAAGTCTGCAATATGATGGTAGAATTGCCGTCCACGGAGAGGTGGCAGAGTGGTCGAATGTACCTGACTCGAAATCAGGCGTAGGCGCAAGTCTACCGAGGGTTCGAATCCCTCCCTCTCCGCCAAAATCAAAAAGCCCCT
>JABEVD010000039.1 GCA_013044025.1 Burkholderiales bacterium | reverse complement strand
TGCATCGGATCGCGTTACTGTTCAGCGAACTGTCCGTACAAGGTCCGCTACTTCAATTTCTGGAACTATCCTTCGACTTCGTGGCCCGCGCCGCTCGAAGACCAGTTGAATCCGGATGTGACGGTCCGCACCAAGGGCATCATGGAAAAATGCACCTTCTGCGTGCAGCGTCTCAACGAGGCGAAGAGCCGCGCGAGGACCGAATACCGCCTGGTGAGGGACGGGGAAGTCGTGCCGGCATGCGTGCAGGCCTGCCCGACGGGCGCGATCACTTTCGGCAATATCGTCGATCCCAAGTCGAAAGTGGCCAGGATGTGGAAGAACCAGCAGGTCGATCTCTACAAGGACCTTCAGGAGAAGGACAAGTCGGTTCGCGGTTACCGCATCCTGGAAGACCTGAGGCCGTTCCCCTCGGTGATGTACATGGAACGCTTGAGAGATGTGGAGGCATGATTTGAAACGGGTCAGGGCCTTCCGCAGGTCCGGAATTTGAGGTTTCGTCTTCAGGGAATTATGGAATGATCAATACATTCGAAGAAAGAGAAGTAGAGATAGAAAGGCGGTTTGTCCGAAAGGAAAAGGACATCCGCGAAGACATCAAATGGGCGCAGATCAACAGCGACGTGTTGAAGAGTCTGGAGCGTCCGCGCGCGCTGTTCTGGGTGATTTTCATCGCATCGCTCGCGCTCTTCATGGTCGGGGTCTCCTGCGAGATCTACCAGTACGAAATCGGCATGGGACCTGCGAATCTCGACAATCCGCATGTCTGGGGCCTGTACATCGCGACCTTCATTTTCTGGATCGGCATGAGCCATTCGGGCACGCTGTTGTCTGCGATTCTGCACCTGATGCATGCAGACTGGAGAAAGCCGATCTACCGCTTCGCGGAAGCGATGACGACCTTCTCCTTGATGACGGCAGGTCTTTTCGTCATGGTCCACCTGGGTCGCGTCTGGCAGTTCTATTATGTCGTCGCCTATCCCAACGAGCGCTGGGCCTGGCCTAACTTCCAGTCGCCTCTGGTATGGGACGCAACCGCGATCTTCACGTACCTCACCTCGTCGATGATCTTCCTCTACATCGGGATGATCCCCGACCTTGCGATCTGCCGCGACAACGCGACCGGATTCAGGAAGAAGTTCTATACATTCCTGTCGCTCGGCTGGATGGGTACCGACAGACAGTGGGCGAACTTCCGCGTCACTTACCTGACCGTCGCCTGTTTCCTGATCCCGCTTGCGGTTTCCGTGCACTCGATCGTTGCAACCGACTTTGCGGTTTCGCAGCAACCCGGATGGCATATCACCTCGTTCCCGCCCTACTTCGTGGCAGGTGCGCTTTATTCAGGTTGTGCCGCGATCATCACGCTGTTCATCGTGCTGCGCGATGTGTTCCGCTTCGAGGAATACATGACCATGCCGATCCTGGAGAAGACCGCGAAGCTGACTTTCGCGATCGCGATGGTGTGGACCTACCTCAACCTGGTGGAATATTCCTCGACCTGGTACGGTGACGACATGTATGCCAAGCAGGCGCTGATCTACCGCGCAACCGGTGATTTCGCTCCGGAATGGTGGATGATGAACTTCCTTGGATCGGTGCTGCCTTTCTCAATGGCATTCAAGCGCGTCAGGAATAACATTCCCGCCATGCTGGTGATTTCGATCCTGCTGAACGTCGGCATGTGGCTCGAACGCTGGATGATCGTTTCCCCGACTTTCGCGAACGGCATCTATCCCTGGACCTGGGACCACGACCAGTGGCCGAGCTGGGTTCAATGGGGCATCGTGCTCGGCAGCTTTGGATGGTTCAACATGCTGTTCATGCTGTTCTGCAAGATCTTCCCGTCCGTTTCGATGTACGAAGTCAAGGAAATGGTGTATCACCGTTCGCTGCACAACAAGGCGAACTCCGCACCTGCTCTCGATCAAGAACTGGCTGTTGAAGGAGGCACTGCATCATGAGCAAATCCCATATGCTCGCACTTTTTACCGATTTCGATGAAGCTTCTGCTTCGATCCGCGAGTTGAAGGTATCGAATATCCAGGGATTCAACCTGAAGGATGTGACGCTGAAGTCGCCGATCGAGCATCCCGAGATCGAGGAATTGCTCGGCGATCGTCCGGTTTACGTGCAGTTTTTTACGCTGTTCGGGGCCCTTTTCGGAGGAATCGGCGGATTCGCCTTCATTTCTTCCTGTCAGGCGACTTTCCTGCTGCAGCCCAAGGGCGGCAAGCCGGTGATCCCGATCCCTCCGGACATGGTGCTCACCTACGAGCTCTTCATCCTGTTCGGGGTGTACATCACCGTGCTGGGGTTCTTCATCGGCGCGAAACTGCCGATGAAGCGCCACAAACTTTACAACGCGAGAGTGTCCGAAGACCAGATCGGCATCCTCATCAAGGCCGAGGATACCGCGATGCCCGCCATCAAGGATCTGTTCACTCGCCATAAGGTACTGGAAATCATCGGGGAGGGTGGTAAATGAAGAAGATTCGACTGATCGCTGCGCTCGCGCTGCTGGGCCCTGGCGTCGCCATGGCCTGGCCGTGGTCGACGGACATGATGGACCAGATCAGCATCAAGCCGCAGCATGGTCCCATGGGCGTGCGGCCTTTCCCCGAGCATTCCGTGCCGGTTCCATCGACCAAGACTTCGATGCGGATCGCGAGCATGGACGAAGCGGAAAATGCCAAGAATCCGGTTCCGGCCACGGCAGAATCGATTCACAACGGTCAGAAGCTGTTCGAGATCATCTGCACGCCGTGCCACAACTATTCGGGCAAGGGCGATGGGCCGGTCGGCATGAAGCTTTCGCTTCAGCCTTTCGATCTGACCGCGGATCGGGTTCAGCATGAAGTCACCGAAGGCCACATTTTCGGCTACATGACTTTCGGCGGCGCCATCATGCCGTCCTATGCAAACGACCTGTATCCCAACGAGCGCTGGGACATCGTCAATTTTGTCCGTCATGGTCTGCTGCAGTATTCGCAGGAATGGCTCAAGACGCACTATAGTGCGGACAAGGGTCATTACGACTATACGGACAAGGGCGGCAAACAATAAAGGGGTGATTTAACATGGTATCTTTCGCCAGCTGGTCTGTATTGACCGTCGATTATCTTTTCATTCTGTACCTGGCACTCGGGGGCGTGACGCTTGCAGCTTTGCTGCATCTCGTCAATGCGAAATGGCGCTTCGACGTACGGTTCCTGTCCGTATCGTTCTTCTCGCTGTATCCGCTCGCCTTCGCGCTGCTGCTCATCCTGCTCTGGAACGGAAAGACCACCTTTCCCTGGGCGAATTCGAGCGAGCACATGCCTTTCTGGAACAATCTCACCTTCCTTGCGATTCGTGAGATCCTGGGCATGATCCTGGTCGGCATCCTGGGCGGCATGTTCATCAAGTATCAGGCAACTTCCGATACGAATCCCGACAGCAAGTCGATGTTCCGTAACGTGGCGCTGCTGATTCCCTATCTCTACGTTTTGTACGGGACGATGGTGGCATGGGACTTCGAGGTGACGTTGCTTCCGAACTGGCAGAGCTCGATTTATGCGATGTACTTCTTCGTCAGCAACTTCAACATGTTCATGTCGATCACGGTGGTGGTGATCTATTTCCTGAACAAGTCCGGAGCGCTCACCAAGCCGATCGGGGATTACATCTACAATTATTTCGCGCAGATCATGCTGGCGTTCACGATCCTGTGGATCTACACGTTCTTCGCCCAGTACCTCATCATCTGGTACGGCAATTTGCCCGAGGAAACAGAGCGTATCGTGCACATGCAATACGGCGATTACGGCGGACTGTTCTGGACCTTCTTCATCATGAAGTTCGTGTTCCCGTTCGTGATGCTGGTGTTCCCGTTCAACAGGCACTGCATCTGGTCGATTCTCGCGGTAGCATCGAGCATCATCGTCGGCACCTGGATCGAGCGCTACACCTGGATTTCCGGGACGTACAGCTCGCCGCACATGCCGATGACTTCGCTCTTCGACATCGGTGTCACCGCGATCGTGTTCGGTCTGGCGTTCATGATGGTCAGAATGGCAATGAAGAAATACAATCTCATCAAGGCGTAAGCCTTCGATCCTGAAAAACCCGCCGCAAGGCGGGTTTTTTTTCGCCTATTCTGCCGCGAGGCGGTAACCGACGCCGGTTTCGGTGAGAAGATAACGCGGATTGGCGGGCTCCTTCTCCAGCTTGTGGCGAAGCTGACCCATGTAGATCCTGAGGTAATGGGCATGTTCCACATGGGATGGCCCCCATACTTCCTTCAGGAGATGGCGGTGTGTGAGCACTTTTCCAGCATTCCTGGCGAGCACCGAAAGCAGGCGGTATTCGATCGGGGTGAGATGGATTTCGGATGCGTCGAGCATCACCCTTCTTTTTTCGAGATCGATGCAAAGCCCCCCGACCTCAAAAAGGCTTCCGGTATCCATGGAGACGATGGATTTCCTTCTCAGCGCGGCGCGAATCCTGGCGAGAAGCTCTCCGGTGCCGAAAGGCTTGGTGAGATAGTCGTCGGCCCCCGCATCGAGCGCGTCGATTTTCCCGGATTCCTCGCTCCTTGCCGAAAGCACGATGATCGGGATCTGCGACCATTCCCGCAACCTCGAAATCACTTCCATTCCGTCCATGTCGGGGAGCCCGAGATCGAGGATCAGAAGATCGGGTTTCCTGTTCGCAGCATCCTGCAATCCGGATTTCCCGTTTTCGGATTCGATCACGTGATATCCTTCCGCCTCCAGTACCGTCTTCACGAAGCGGCGGATCTGCCTGTCGTCTTCCACCAACACGATCGAAATCATTCCGCCTCCTCTTCGAGTCCGGGGGGATTGCCGAGCGGCAGGGTGAAGGTGAAGGATGCGCCATCGTGGTTTTCCGCCCAGATCCTTCCGGAATGCGCTTCCGCGATCGCCTTGCAGATGGCAAGACCCAGCCCGACGCCGGGAGTCACCGACTCCTTTTCTCCGCGGGTGAATTTCTCGAACACGGATTCCTCGGTGCCGGGCGCGAGTCCGGGGCCGTTGTCTGAAACCGATATCCAGGCTTCCTTCTGCACGATGCTCGCAGAAATTCTGATTCTGCTGCCTTTTTGTGTGTATTTTGCCGCATTTTCCAGAAGATTGCAGAAAATCCGTTCGATCAGGGTGGCGTCGAATTCGAGCAGCGGAAAATCCTGCGGAAGATGGATTTCAACCCGGTGGCTTTCCAGCATTTCTTCCCGGGACTTCAACGCGCTTCCCAGCACTTCCTCGATGGAATGCCATTCCTTTTTGAGGCGCACTTCTCCCGACTGGAGCCTCGCCATTTCCAGGAGATTGTTCACGAGAAAACTCATGCGCATCGCCTGGTCGCGGATGGAATGGGAAATTTCGATCTGCTCGGGGCTCAGGGGCGGTCTGGTCCTTTCCAGGGATTCTGCGAATCCGGAAAGGGAAGTGAGCGGGGTCCTGAGGTCGTGGGAGAGGGCGGAGAGCACGGAATTTCTGAGGCGCTCCGATTCTATCCTGACCAAAGCCTGCTGGGCCACCTCGATGTAATGGACCCGTTCCAGGGCGGTTGCGATGAGCGCGGAAAATCCTTCGAGCTGCCTTCTTTGCTCGGGGATCATCAGCCAGCGTTCGTTCTCGGGTTCGACCGCAAGCACGCCGCGCGTCCTCATCGGCGCCTGGAGCGGAAGATACAGCATCCTGCTTCCAGCGAGGGTGTCGGTGCCGAGACCGGCTGGCTGAATGTGGTCGAAGCACCACTGGGCGATGCTTTCGTCCGCATCCGGGCAAAGCGGATCGGGCAGCAGTTTTTCGCCATCGTCCACCAGCAGGATTGCGACCTTGACGCCGAAAGTTGCGGAGACGAACTTTCTACTGATTTCGACCACTTCGCTTTGCACCAGAACGGAAGAGAGGTCGCGCGCCATCTCGTAGAGGGATCGTAGCCTGGATTCCCGATGGGAGGCGACCCTTGCCTGGTATCTGAGATTCGCGGTCAGTTGGCCGATCACGAGCGCGATGGAAAGCATCACGAAGAAGGTGAGGAGATATTGTACGTCGCCCACCGCGAAGGAAAATCGGGGAGGCACGAAAAAGAAATCGTAAAAGCCCACGCTCAGGAAGGAGGCGAGGATGGCGGGGCCCCTTCCGTATTTCAATGCGACCAGCACCACGTCGAGCAGGAAAAGCATGGCGATGTTGGTGACATCGAAATAGGGGAAGAGCAGGGCTGCGATGGCCGTCGCCAGGGCGCAGACTGCAAAGGACCACAGATAGGGAAGAAGGGGCGCTTCATCGTCCCTTTTCCGCGCCTTCATTTTCCGTTCGGGCTCGTTCTCGGA
>JABEVD010000038.1 GCA_013044025.1 Burkholderiales bacterium | reverse complement strand
TTTTTCGAAAAGCTCGTACAGCCTGTCGCGCCGCTCCTGCGCAAAGATGGACTGGCGAACGCCGAGCGCGCGGTAATCCTCAGGGCTCAGGATGCCGTTTGCTCTCGCGGCGATCACCCCGCGAATTTCCTCGAAGGCCTGATGACCCTCGATGTCCCTGTAGGACTGGCGCATGCGGGAAAACCATCCGGAAAAATCCCGCCAGGTGGCTTCGCGCCCCTGCGGCACCCGGATCGATTCCAGGAATTCGCGATAGGAAAGAAACACCGCTTCCTGTCCGCCATGCTCGAATCCGTTGGCGTAATAGAGATCGCGCGCATTTTTGGCGAGATAGGCGGAATGGGTGACATAGAGCACTTCGCCTTCGGCGTGCTTCAACTTTTCCAGGGTCAGTGCGGTTTTTCCGCTGCCTGCGCTGCCGACGACGATGAGCGGAGAAGGCTCCCGATAGATGGCTTCCTGCGCATCGTCGAAAGAGATCGGTTTGTCGAGAAGATGAAGCGTGCTTCGCTCGGGATGCAGGTATCGCATCGGCAGCGCTTCCCTGACCGCCTCGGCGATGTCGATCTCGGGAATCTTCGCTTCGTCGATGCCGGCCCCGCGCAGAAAGCGCGACTTGTCATAGTCGTGGTTGGCTATGACTTCGAGCATCAGGGCGCACACCTCATCTCCCTGGCGCACCAGAGAAAACAGCAGACGATCGGCATCGTCCAGTTTTGCCCGATAAAATTTGCCCTGACTGAGGTTGACCAGCTTCTTGACCTGAGCCGCGCGGAAATCGTCCCGTGCAATGGCTTCCCGGACCTTGTCGTACGCGGTCCGCACACGGGCTGTATCGAGCCCGATATATTCGAGGATTCTCATGAGATATCTTGTTCGGCAATGGGCATTGCCGCAGCAATTTCAGGATAAATATACAGTTTATCCTCTTTTTCCTGCTGTATAAAACAGCCTTCTCACACAGGCGTTTTTTGCGAGACCGGCATCCCGCTTCGGGAAATTGCGGACACATTTGATGCGCCCAGGCGATGTTTTATTGATCCAGATCAAACCGCCGTCCCCTCATACGGCGCATTATAAGGAATTCATGATATTCCTTGCCGGGGAGAAACAAATGGTCCGGAGCGCACTGCCCTCTTTCAGTCTCAGGGGAAAAAACCTGCTTCCGGTGGTGCAGGGCGGCATGGGGGTGGGCGTTTCCGCGCATCGCCTCGCCGGCGCTGTGGCAGCATCCGGCGCGATGGGCACCATCGCGAGCATCGATCTGCGCCATCATCATCCCGATCTCCTGGAGCGGTCTTCGACCCGCGACAAGGCGGTGCTGGACGAAATCAATCTCGAAGCGCTGGACCGGGAAATCCGTTCGGCGCTGGCAATTTCCGAAGGACGGGGCGCGATCGCAGTCAATGTGATGAAGGCGGTCACGGAGCATGCTGCGCTGGTGAGACAGGCTTGCGAGAGCGGCGCGCACGCCATCGTGATGGGCGCAGGACTTCCCTTCGACCTGCCCGATCTCGCATCAGGATACGATGTCGCGCTGATTCCCATCCTTTCCGATTCGAGAGGGGTGAATCTCGTCCTGAAAAAATGGATGAGGAAAAACCGGCTTCCGGATGCGATCGTGATCGAGCATCCGAAATATGCGGGAGGGCATCTTGGCGCGCCCAAACCCGAGGAAATCGGCGACGAGCGCTTCGATTTCCCCAGGGTGATCGCTGAAGTCAAGGAAGTCTTCCGCGAACTCGGCATCGACGAAATCCCGATCATTCCGGCAGGAGGCATCGACACCCACGAGAAAATCCGCGAACTTCTCGACCTTGGCGCATCCGCGGTGCAGATCGGCACGCCTTTCGCCGTTACCGTGGAGGGCGACGCCCATCCGGTTTTCAAGAAGGTGCTGGCGGAAGCCAAACCGGAGGACATCGTCACCTTCATGAGCGTCGCGGGATTGCCCGCTCGCGCGGTGATCACCCCATGGCTGAAGAATTATCTGCAGCGCGAACCGAAGCTCAAGGATTGCGCCAATCCATCGAAATGCACTTCCGGCCTGGGCTGCCTGCTCCATTGCGGCCTGCGGGACGGAAATTCCAGGGCCGGACAGTTCTGCATCGATGCCCAGCTCGCCGCCGCATTGAAGGGGGATCTCAAAAAAGGCCTTTTCTTCAGGGGGGCGGGAAAGCTTCCTTTCGGATCAGCGATCCGACCGGTGAGCGAATTGCTGGAATTCCTGCTCTCCGGCCAGCCCGCCTGAGTTCACCCGGCAACGCGCATCGAGATGTGCTGCAGCGCCTCGTCCACCTGGTCGACGAGGACGAGGCAGAGCTCTCCCGGATGGAGCCGGGACAGGGCAAGATCGATGGCTGCGAATTCCCCGCGGATCTCCTCGATTTCCCGGGTCCTCGATGCATGGGACAATCCTTCCCGCAACAGCGCCACCACTTCCCCTTCGCTCCTTCCGCGCTGACACTGGTCCTCGTAGAGGATCGCCGCATCGAAAGCCTCGCCCAGGATCTGCGTCTGGATGCGGATGTCCTCGTCCCGCCTGTCTCCCGCGCCACTGATGACGACCGAGCGGCGGATGGCGGGAATCGCCTCCACCGCCTTCACCAGCGCAAGAATCGCATCCGGATTGTGGCCGTAATCCGCGATCACGGTGGCGCCCCGGTAATCGAAAAGATTGAAGCGCCCCGGCGCGGTCTGCGCATCGCTTTCGAAACCGGCAAGCCCCGTTTCGATGGTTTCCCACGAAAGTCCGAGCGCCCAGCCCGCCGCGATCGCAGCCATGGCGTTTTCCACCTGGAAAGGAATCTTCCCGCCCCGCGTGAGAGGAATTTTCGACCAGGGAATGAAATGCTCGAATTTCTCCTCCACCACATGGATTCCCTGCGCGGAAGCATGCACCACCCTGCCCTTTTTCGCCTTATGGGTGACGATATGGGCATTTTGCGCATCGCTTGCGAAATAGATCACCGACCCCGGACAGGCGCCCGCCATGGCCGCGGCAATGGGATCCCCGGCATTGAGCACCGCGAATCCCTCCGGCTTCACGCTCCTCACGATGACCTGCTTCACCACCGCGAGATCTTCCACGGTATTGATGTAGGCGAGCCCAAGATGGTCTCCCATGCCGATGTTGGTGACGATGGCGACATCGCAGCGGTCGAATGCGAGCCCCTCGCGCAGGATCCCGCCGCGAGCGGTCTCCAGCACCGCCGCATCCACTTCCGGATGCAGGAGCACGTTCCTCGCGCTCTTGGGGCCAGAGCAGTCACCGGTGTCGATGCGCTTTCTGCCGATATAGACGCCGTCCGAATTGGTCATGCCGACCCGCTTCCCGGAAGTTTCGAGCAGATGGGCGGTGAGCCGCACGGTGGTGGTCTTGCCGTTGGTGCCTGCGACTGCGACCAGCGGAATGCGCCCATCCTCCCCTCCGGGGAAAAGATGGGATACGATCGCTTCGCCCACCGCACGCCCCTTGCCGAAGGAAGGATGGAGATGCATGCGCAGGCCCGGCGCCGCATTGACTTCCACGATCGCCCCGCCCTGCGCTTCGAGGGGAACATGGATCGAATCGCAAACGATGTCCACGCCGCACACGTCGAGCCCGACCATCTTCGCCGCTTCGACCGCGCGCGCTGCAATCTCCGGATGCACCGCATCGGTGACGTCGGTTGCGATGCCGCCCGTGGAGAGATTGGCATTGTTCCTCAGCACCACGCGCTGCCCCTTGGGCGGAACGGAATGCTCGTCGTATCCGTACCGGGAAAGCGCGACTTTCGCGATGTCGTCGAGGCGGATTCTCGTGAGCGAGGTGGCATGCCCCTCCCCGCGCTCCGGATCGCGGTTCACCTCTTCGACGAGTTCGCGTATGGAACGCACGCCGTCTCCCATGACATGGGGTGGATCGCGCCTTGCCGCCGCGACCATCCTCTCGCCCACCACCAGCACCCGGAAATCGCATCCCGGGATGTAGCGCTCGACCAGCACGTCGTCGCGAACTTTCGACGCCGCCCGGTAGGCTGCGATCACTTCCTCGCGAGTGGCGACATTGACCGCGATGCCTCTTCCCTGGTTGCCGTCCCGGGGCTTCACCACCACCGGCAGGCCGATTTCGCAAGCCGCGGTCCACGCGTCTTCCTCGTCCTCCACTTCGCGCCCCAGGGGAACCGGAACGCCCGCCGCATGCAGCAGGCGCTTGGTGAGATCCTTGTCCTGCGCGATCGATTCCGCGATCGCGCTGCTCCTTTCGGTTTCCGCAGCCTGGATCCTGCGCTGCCCGCTTCCCCAGCCAAACTGCACCAGGCTTCCTTCGGTGAGCCGCCGATGCGGAATGCCCCTTGCGCTTGCCGCATCGACGATGGATCCGGTGCTGGGGCCGGGACGCACGTCCTCGTCGAGTTCGCGAAGCCGATCGAGCGCATCGGCAAGATCGAAAGGCTCGTCATGGAGCGCGGCAAAGCAGAGTTTCACTGCAAAATCGAAAGCGAGCCGTCCGACCGCTTCTTCGGTATATTCGACCACCACCTGATAGAGTCCTGGCTCAGGGGTTGCCACCGTCCTGCTGAAAGTCACGGGACAGCCCGCATGCGCCTGGAGTTCGAGCGTCACCACGGCGAGCGCATGGGCGATGGATGCGGTTCCGTCGTGGCCTGCCGGTTCGAGAAAACCCACTTCCGGAAAACGGATGCGCAGCCTCTCCTCGAATTGCGGCATTTCCTTCAGGGCGCCATGCCCTTCCGCGCAGCAGACCAGGGCTTCGATGGCCGTATGGCGGCTCCACAGATTGGGCCCGCGCAGGGCCCGGATTCGCGATATTTTCATTGATCCCCCGAAAATGGGCGGAAGGATTCGATTCCCGCCCCGATGAGTTCTTCCGGAATTCCGAGCGCAATCGCCGCTGCGGCCCCGGCAAGCGCAACCCCTTCCCTTCCGGAAAGGGAAGGAGAAAGAATGGTTGCGAGGACCGATTGTTTTCCTGCACCCGACAACAGGATCGAATTTCCCTTCATGAAAAGGCATCTGCCTGCACGATCCTGCACGCCTTCTTCCCGCAACGAGTAATGGATGACTTCCCCGTCCGAATATTTCGCCATGTCGGCGACCCTCGCGTCGTCGGCATTGAGCACAGCGACTCCGGAAGCCAGCACCACGTCCACCTGGGTGCGCAGCACGGTCACCATCCGCTCTTCGTCCAAGATGTCGAATTCGGGCATCGAACTGCCTTCGGCGATCTCCGTCACCACGCCGACCTGGCAGCGATCGTAGGCGAGCCCTTCGGAGAGGATGACCCCGGGGCCGTTCTCGAACACGGCAGCATCGATCGAACGGTTCATCAGGATCCGGTTCGCGCTATCGAAATCCGCGCCGCCCTCCACACGCCGCTCGCCGAGGAAAAGGCCGGATGCGCAGGCAAGCCCCACTTTCCTTCCCCAAAGCCGCATCAGCCAGGCGACGAGTTCGGCGAGCAGGGAATTTTCCCCGGTCCCGCAGATTCCGACCACCGGCATCCTTCCGTTTTCTCCTTGCGGAAACAGGCTCGTGACGATCGCCTGCCCGACCGGCTGGGCTTCGCCCTGAGCAGGCTTGAGATGCATGAGGAGCCCGGGTCCCGCATTGACTTCGACGATCGCCCCGCCCTGCTCTTCGAGCGGGCGCGAAATGTCCCCGGCTAGAAGATCGATCCCTGCGATGTCGAGCCCGACCACCCTGGCAGCGAGCGCAGCCGCCCGGGCGACTTCAGGATGCACGCTCCCGGTCACGTCGTAGGCGACGCTGCCGTTTCTCTGGATGAGGATTTTCTTGCCTGCTTCCGGAACCGAATCCGGCGCATAACCCTGCTTCGCAAGCTCCAGGTTCGCTGCGGAATCGATCCGCACGAAGTTGAGCGGATGGTCTTCGGTCGCCCCGCGCAGGGGATTGCTGTTGATCTGGGATTCGAGCAGTTCCGTGATCGGGGATTTTCCGTCCCCGATCACATGGGTTTCCTCGCCTTTCGCCGCTGCGACGAGCCGCCCGCCCACCACCAGCAGCCGGTGCTCGATCCCGGAAATGAATTTCTCGACGATGACGCCGCTTCCCTCGTCCTTCGCCACTTCATAGGCCGAAAAAATCGCCTCGCGCGTGGAAAGATCGGTGAACACGCCTCTTCCGTGATTGCCGTCGACCGGCTTCACCACCACCGGCAGGCCGATTTCCTCTGCCGCTTCCCAGGCTTCCTCCGGGCTCGAAACCTCGACTCCTTCCGGAACCGGCACCCCGCACGACGCGAGCAGGCGCTTGGTGAGCGCCTTGTCCCTGGAGATTCCTTCGGCGATCGCAGAAGTGGCATCGGTTTCGGCAGTCCAGATGCGCCGCTGGAAAGCGCCATAGCCGAGCTGGACGAGGTTCCCCTCGTTGAGCCGGATGGTGGGAATTCCTCTTGCGTTGGCGGCCTCGACGATGGAGGAAGTGCTGGGGCCGAGACAATGGCGGTCGGCCAGTCTGCGCAGCTTCCGGACGGCATCGCCCACGTCGAAGCAGCGGTCTTCCATCGCGGCCAGAACGAGTTCGCGGGCGGTCTCCAGGGCGGCCCTGGTGAATGTCTCGTGCCATGCGGTCACCGCCACCTTGTAGACGCCGCGCTTCGAGGTTTCCCTCGCCCTGCCGAATCCGCCCGGCATGCCCGCCATTCCCTGCAGTTCAAGGGTGACATGTTCCAGGATGTGGGCGGGCCAGGTGCCTTCTTCCAGCCTTCTCAGGAAGCCGCCCCGCTCGTCGTAGCTGCAGCGATGTTCGATGAGACCAGGAAGCCAGGCGGAAAGCCGCTCGTAGAATCCCGGAATGAGATTGGAAGGAAAATCCTCCAGTTCGCCGATGTCGACCCATGCCTCGATGATCGGGCAATAGGTCCACAGGCTGGGCCCGCCGAGATATTGCATCCTCAGGAAAACGATGTCCTTCATCCAGACGCCTCCCGGAAAATTTTTGATTATACCAACATTCCAATAACATGAATATGTTATGAAACAAATGCAATCCTTTGAATGTGGATCGAAAGCGATCCTGTGGAGTATACTTGGCGCATGAAATCCCCATTCTGCGCCCCGCTCCCCGATTCCTGGAACAAGGAAAATCTCCCGATCCGGGACGAAACCGTCCTCGCATGGCTGGAAACCGATCTCGACGAAAACATGAACTTTTCGAAGGGACTGCTGGTTCTCACCGAAAGCCGCCTGTTTCATCTGCGACATGGCGGGGAAAACCGGCAATGGACGGTCGAGGCGGGGCATGCTCTCGAAATCGCGGATCATGCCGGAGTGGGAAGGCTTTCGCTGCGCGATGCGCACTCCGGGCTCGCCTTCTGGCGCTACACGCTGGGGCAGGATGCTGCGGCGCGCAGGCTGATGCAATGCTTTTCCGAATGCGTGCAGGCGGCAAGGGAAGGAAGAATCCCTTCCCCGCCCCGGCTGGAGAACTGTCCGGGATGCGGGGTGGCGCTCCTCCCGGGGGAGGCCCGCTGCAGCGCCTGCACCGAACTCGAAAACCGGCCGCCTTCGACCATCACGCTGTTCCGCCTGTGGCGATTCGCGCGCCCCTACAAGTCGCAGCTTTTCGCGGGATTCCTGCTCACGCTTCTTTCCACCGGCGCGACCCTGGTGCCGCCCTACCTCACCATGCCGCTCATGGACAAGGTACTGATTCC
>JABEVD010000214.1 GCA_013044025.1 Burkholderiales bacterium | reverse complement strand
GCGGGCATGCCCGCCTGAATGGCGATCACTCCGAGCATGTGCCAGGAATCGAAATGTGTGGGATCTACTTCCAGCGCCTTGCGGTAGATCTGTTCTGCTTCTGCGAGTTTGCCATGCTGATGAAGATGCAGGGCTTCTTCGAAAAGCTTCGCGGCCTTTTTGCTGGAAAGGCGCTTCATGGCGCTGCGAAAACCCGGTTCTTTCCTGCCTGTTTCGCGTCGTACATCGCCTTGTCGGCGCGCTCGATGAGTGAATCGCGGCTTTCGTGATTTCCGCGCAGGGCGACGCCTGCGCTGAATGTGATGACCTGTTTCTGGTTCTGGTACATGAAAATTTTTCTGGTCAGTTCTCTTTGCAGCCGGGTGATGACCTGGACCGCATCCTCGAGTTCGGAGTCCGGCAGGATGATGATGAATTCCTCGCCTCCGAATCTCGAAACCACGTCGTTCGGACGAGTCATTTCCTTGATCGTCAGCGCAAGATACACGAGGGCGTCGTCTCCAGCCTGGTGTCCGAGCGTGTCGTTGAGTTTCTTGAAGTCGTCGATGTCCAGGATGGCGACGCAAAGCGCTGAGTTCTTGCGGTCGGAGCGGGCAGCCTCTCTTTCGAATGCCTCTTCCATGCCGCGCCGGTTGAGGGTTCTGGTCAGATGGTCTTCCCTGACCATTTCGGAAAGATTTTCGAGCTTCGCCTCGAGTTCGATGATGCGCTGATTGGCGGCATCCACCCGCTCCTGCGCTTCCAGGAACGAGGCCCTGGAGCGCAGCGTGTCCACCTGGATCGCCTTGGTTTCCTTCATCACCTCGTCGAGGATGGAGGTGATCTGGGCGATGTCGTCGCTTTCGCTCAACCTGTGCGAGTAGAAATCGATCTTGCTGTGATATTCCCCGGTGCTTTCCGAGAATTCGCCCAGTCTTTCGATGAAATCGGCGATCAGGGACTTGAGGCTGGTTTTCGCTTCGTTGATGCTTTGCTTCAGCATGCTCTGCTTGTAGATCACCGCCTTCAGGCTGCGTTCCGCATCGTCGAGCATTCCCCGCCGCAAGGGGTTGGAGATGATTTCGCGGACCATGCCCATCTGCCCGTGCAGGTATTGGTCGTCTGCCACGATTTCGCTGATATTGTCCGCGACGAGGCGAAGCAGGCGGATCAGTCCTTCCTGGATTTCCGCATTGTCTCCTGCCCTCATTTCCAGCTTGAACCAGAACTTCTTCAGGCCGGAATGGAAAGCTTCCGCCTTCTTTTCATCGGTAATTCCTGCTGCGGTTTTCGCGAGCGAGAGGGCTTCTTCGGCGAGTTCCGGGCTGTGTTGCAGCAGGGTGGGAAATCCATTCGTATAGGTCTGTGCGAGCAAATTTCGGAGCGATGCGGCCAGATTCGGCGATTTCGGCACAGCTTGCGGCGAAGCGGGCTCAGTTTGCTGTGAAGTCGGAGCAGCCGTTTTTTCAGGAGGCTCTTCCACGAGTTCGGCTTGCTGCACCGAGCTTGCCGACCAGGACTTCATTAGCGACTGGATTTTGTCGTACAGGATTTCCGGATTGGCTCCGAAATTGTTCAGCACCGTCTCCAGTCCTTCCCGCTTTCTGGCGGTTGTCCAGCCCGTGTGCTTGATTTCCCAAAGCCTGAGGAGATCCCGGACCAGCATTCCCCAGGCCGGCGGGGCGGGAATGTTGATGAGGTTGGCGAGTGCGGATTCCGCGGCTGCAGCGTCTCCGGAAACGAGCGATTTCCTGAGTTGTTCCGATGCTTTCACCGCCTTCGGTGCGCCGGGAGATGAATGCTCGAGGACCTTTTCCAGGATCGGGGTGATTTCCAGTCTGGCTGTCGACGCCCCGATCCCCGCGATCTCGTTGTAGATGGACTGGTAGTTCTCCGGGGTGGGCAGCAGTTTGCGCAGTGCAAGAGCCTTCAGGGTTTCGCGAGCAATTTCGGATGGATTGCTGAATTGTTGCATTCTCAATCGATCGGGACGATGTGATGGGAATCCGGGTGCCCGCATCTTTCGCGTGGGCTTTTCATATGATACCCGATGCCGGAGAAGATGGTAACCCTGCCTTTTCGAATCCTTTCGACTTCATGTCATTCTTGCGGTTTTGTCGCTATAATCTTCAAAGTTCAGGTTTCATGGCAAACCCATGCCGTGAAAGAAATCGAATCGATCCTGAGGCATCGCCCGGTCTTCCACCAATCCGGAAAGCGTTATCGAAAATGATCAAGAAGGAATTGCTGAAATCCAAACTCTTCATCCGCCTCATCGTGGCGGTGGGGCTCGTGGCTGTGGCTCTGGCGGTTCTGACCGTGATGCAGCGGTTCGAGGGCGGGGAATCCCAGACTTCCCCGCCGCCTGCCCCGCCAAAACCAGCGCCTCACCCTGTGCCGCAACCCGCTTCCCGGCCTGCGCCTGTCTCTGAGCCTGCCCCTGCGGTGGTTTCACAGCCTGTTTCCGCCCCGATTCCTCTCCCGCCAGAACCCAGGGAAGCTCTTCCGCCTGAGCCGCCAAAGGCAGCCGTGCAGGAGCCTTTGGCGAAGAGACTTCCCCGTCATGAGCATGTGGCGAAAGAGCGGCATCCTGCGAAGGTTCTGTCCCGCCAGAAGGTTGCAAAACATGCCGTCCGCCATGAAAGCGGTTATTTCACCTTGCAGTTCGGCGTGTTTTCCTCGGATGAAAATACCGAAAAGATGATGGACAAACTGAAGCGGCAGGGGGTCAATCCGATCGTCTATTTCCGGGTTCTGGTCGGTCCGTATCCGGACAGGGAGAAGGCGCTGCTCGAAAAGAAAAGTATCGGAATGGCATCCTCCCTGCTTCCCCTTCCGGGCGGGAAATATGCGCTGCAGTTCGGTGATTTCGGTCCGCAAGAGGAAGCCCATGATCTTGCCGGAAAGTTGAAGCTGGAAGGGCGGCCGGTCATGATCCAGGCAAGGATTCGCGGAGGGAGCTATCTCAGCCGGGAAGAAGCTGAAAAGGCTTCGAAGGGGTTTTCGAAAGCTGGGGTCAGGGCGATTCCGGTCAGGCGCTAGACCCTGCGTCCGCCCAGTTGTTGGGGGTCTCGTAGAGCCTGACCCTGGCGAGTTCGAGGCCCGCTTCGCGATAGGCGGATTCCAGTTTTGTGAAGGCGATTCTGGCGAGATTCTCCGCTGTGGGCGGCGTATCCAGCACGACCGTTTTGTGCCCGGGAATGGAATCGAGAAATTCCATCATCTGCCGATCCTGCTTCCAGACCAGGAAGGCGTGGTCCCAAAGGTCCACGATTTCGCGCTTGGCGATCACTTTCACGTCCGAATAATCCATCACCATCCCCTGGTTGGAAGCGCCTTCGGTCTCGATCACCTTGCCTGAGAGGGTGATTTCGATGGCGTAGCGGTGTCCGTGCAGGTGGCGGCACTGGCTCTTGTGGTTGGGGATCCTGTGCCCTGCGTCGAATTCGAGGCGTCTGGTGATGAGCATGTTCGGCTTGCAATTGATTTTCGGGTGAGCAATTATAACACCAGCCCGATTTTGTCCGGAAAAATGCAGAAATCCTTGAACTTCGCAGACCATGCGCGGGAGTCCGCCGGTCTCGTTTATGTCTATCCTGTCGTCTCGCGCCGCTCGGGCGGGGTTTCGCTCGGGATCAATCTCAATCCGAACAATGCCTGCAACTGGCGCTGCATCTATTGCCAGGTGCCGGATCTTTCCCTGGGTTCCGCGCCGAAAATCGATCTTCAGCTTCTGGAGAACGAGCTTTCCGGGTTTCTGCAGGAATTGCTCCATGGAAAATTCATGGAGGAGCGAGTTCCGGAAGGATTGAGGAGGATCAACGACATCGCGATATCCGGCAATGGCGAGCCGACTTCTGCTGCCCGATTCGCAGAAATCGTCGAACTCGTGGGAAGCGTCATGAAGCATTCCGGGCTTTCCGAAGATACCAGGCTGGTATTGATCACCAACGGCAGTCTGATGCACAGGAAAGGGGTTCAGGCCGGGATCGCGAGGATGGCTGAAAGCAACGGCGAAGTCTGGTTCAAGCTCGATAGCGCAACGTGTGAAGGGCGCAAAAGAATCAACGACACCACCGAAACTCCGGGGCATGTCTTTTCCAATCTTTCGGCCTGTTCCTCCCTTTGTCCCACCTGGATTCAGACCTGCGTTTTTGAAACCGACGGAACTCCGCCTTCGCAGGAAGAATGCGATGCCTATGTGGAATTTCTCGCCCCGCTCGCATCCGACCTTGCGGGCGTGCTTCTTTACGGTCTCGCCCGCAAATCACTTCAGCCCGGCGGCGAGCGGCTTTCCCCGGTCAGCAGGGAATGGATGGACTCTTTCGCGAAAAGGATCGAGGCGGCCGGCCTTGCCGTGAAAATGTTCCTCTAAACAGCGCGAAATCGGGTAATATATCCAGTTTTAATCTGGCCCAGCATGTCACTCATCGTCCAAAAATACGGCGGCACTTCGGTCGGTTCCCCGGAGCGAATCCGGAACGTCGCGAAGCGCGTCGCAAAATTCAAGGCGCAGGGGCACGACATCGTCGTTGCGGTATCCGCCATGAGCGGAGAGACGAATCGGCTCATCGCGCTTGCCCGTGAAATCCAGTCCAGTCCCGATCCGCGCGAACTCGACGTGATGGTCTCGACCGGCGAGCAGGTTACCATCGCGCTGCTCGCCATGGCGCTCAAGGATCTCGGCCTCAAGGCGAAAAGCTATACCGGCGCGCAGGTCAGGATCCTCACCGACAGCGCGCACACCAAGGCCCGCATCGTCTCGATCGACGAAGAGAGAATGCGCGCGGATCTCGATTCCGGTCATGTGGTCGTGGTGGCGGGATTCCAGGGAGTGGATGCAGAGGGCAACATCACGACGCTCGGCCGGGGCGGCTCGGACACCACCGGAGTGGCCCTTGCAGCAGCCTTGAAAGCGGACGAGTGTCAGATCTATACCGACGTCGACGGCGTCTATACCACCGACCCGCGCATCGTGCCGAAGGCGAGAAGGCTGAAATCGATCACCTTCGAGGAAATGCTGGAGATGGCGAGCCTGGGCTCCAAGGTGCTGCAGATCCGCTCGGTCGAGTTCGCCGGCAAGTACAAGGTCAAACTTCGCGTCCTTTCCTCTTTCGAGGAAGATGGGGAAGGCACGCTGATCACTTTCGAGGAAGAGGGCAAAATGGAACAGCCGATCATCTCCGGCATCGCATTCAATCGGGACGAAGCCAAAATCACCGTTCGGGGCGTTCCCGACAAGCCGGGCATCGCCTACCAGATCCTGGGTCCGGTGGCGGATGCGAACATCGAAGTCGACATGATCATCCAGAATGTCGGCGCAGAAGGCACTACCGATTTCTCCTTCACGGTCAACAAGATCGACTATGACAAGGCGATGAAGATCCTTCAGGACGTGCAGAAGCATCTGGGCGCGCGCGAAGTGATCGGCGACAGCAGCATCGCCAAGGTTTCGGTAGTGGGCGTCGGAATGCGTTCCCATGTTGGTGTGGCGAGCCAGATGTTCAGGACGCTTGCCGAGGAAGGAATCAACATCCAGATGATGTCGACTTCCGAGATCAAGATTTCGGTGGTGATCGACGAAAAATATCTGGAACTCGCGGTGCGGATCCTGCACAAGGCGTTCCAGCTCGATCAGGAAGTTTGACCTTTTTCAAATAAACCGGTATTCTTGCCGACTCTACGGAGAGCTGGCCGAGTGGTCGAAGGTACTCCCCTGCTAAGGGAGCGTAGGGTTTATAGCCTTACCGAGGGTTCGAATCCCTCGCTCTCCGCCAGAAAACAAAAAGCCCCTGTCAAGGGGCTTTTTTCTTTGGCGGGATGAGAACCCTCGGGGTTCGCTGAGGCATCCGATCAGTGTGAGGATGCCGAAGGACAGCCGCAGGCTGGTCCCGGAGGGACGAGTCTTTCGCGAAAGAGAAAGACGAGCAATCCCTCGCTCGGCCAGAAAACAAAAAGCCCCTGCAAAGGGGCTTTTTTCATTGGTAGCGCGCAGTCATTCCCGGTTCGATATCCATGTTAAAATCCTTCAAAAAAGGGGGAGTAATGGAGAACGGAGCCATATCGGCAGGCAGGTTCGCGGGATTCAAACGCCTTTCCATGCAGTCGAAACTTCAGTTGCTGATTCAGCCAGTCCTGTTCATCCTGCTCTCCCTCGCCACCTTTCTCATCTCGGGAACGGTCAAATCCATCATTCTCGATTCGGCAAGGCAGCATGCCGACGAAGTCGCGAGCGAGGTCATCGACAATGCCAACATGCTGATGGTGACCGGCGCCATCGGCAATGCGGATAGCCGCAGGCTGCTGATCAAAAAGATTTCCAGTTCAGGGAACATCGTCGACTTGAGGCTGATCCGGTCGAAGGCCGTCATCGTTCAGTTTGGTGCCGGATTGCCCGAGGAGCAGACGAAGGACGAAATCGAGCGAGAAGTGCTGGAGAGCGGGCAAACCTACCGCAAGCTGGAAACGAAAAACGGCAGACCGGTCTACAGAATGGTGACTCCCTACAGAGCGATGCGGGATTTCCACGGCACGGATTGCCTCTCCTGTCACAATGTCAGTGAAGGCACCATCAACGGCGCTTCCGACCTCGTAATCGATCTCTCCGCGGATTTCGGAAAGCTTCATCGCATCGTCTGGTCTTTGATTGCAGGCCAGGTGGTGCTGCAATGGATGCTGTTTTATCTTTCCAGATGGCTGGTGCGTGGACTCATGAAACAATTGGGAGGAGAGCCTTCCTATGCAGCGGAAGTCGTCGGGAAAATCGCGGCCGGCGATCTATCGATGAACCTCGAACTGAAATCCGGAGATACGACTTCCCTGCTTTATTCGCTGAAGATCATGCAGGACAGCCTGCG
>JABEVD010000213.1 GCA_013044025.1 Burkholderiales bacterium | reverse complement strand
CCTTCCACCACCATTTCTGACAATGCGCTGCTCATCCTGGCAAAAGCCTGCTCACGAGTATCTCCATAGGCGATCACCTTGCCGATCATGGAATCGTAGTGCGGAGGAACGAAATAGTTGTGGTAGACATGGGAGTCGACGCGAATCCCCGGCCCACCGGGCGTATGGTAGGCGGTGATCCTGCCCGGAGAGGGAGTGAGCTTGAATGGATGCTCGGCATTCACCCTGCACTCGATCGCATGTCCGCGGAACTGGATATCCCGCTGCCGAAAGCGCAACCGCTCGCCGGCTGCGATGCGGATCTGTTCCTGGACGATGTCGATTCCAGTGATCATTTCCGTCACCGGATGCTCGACCTGGACGCGGGTATTCATCTCGATGAAATAGAATTCGTCGTTCTCGTACAGGAACTCGAAAGTGCCCGCGCCCCGATACCCGATCCTCCTGCAGGCATCGGCGCAACGCTCTCCGATCTTGTTCCTGAGTCTCACCGGCAGCCCGAAAGCAGGCGCTTCCTCGATGATCTTCTGATGGCGACGCTGCATGGAGCAATCCCGCTCGCCGAGATGCACCGCAGTTCCATGCTCGTCCGCAAGCACTTGAATCTCGATATGCCTCGGATTTTCAAGATATTTTTCGACATATACGGTCGGATTCCCGAATGCGGCCTGCGCCTCCGTGCGGGTCATGGTGACGGCATTGAGAAGCGCCGCCTCGGTATGGACCACGCGCATTCCGCGCCCTCCTCCGCCGCCTGCCGCCTTGATGATGACCGGGTAACCGATGCTGCGCACGATCTTCACGATCTCGGCGGGCGAGTCCGGCAGGGCTTCGTCGTAACCCGGAACGCAGGGAACGCCGGCGCGCTTCATCGCATTCTTCGCGCTCACCTTGTCCCCCATCAGGCGGATGGTGTCCGGCCTGGGGCCGATGAAGACGAAGCCGCTTTTTTCCACCCTTTCCGCGAAATCGGCATTTTCAGAGAGAAAGCCGTATCCGGGATGAATGGCCTGCGCATCGGTCACTTCGGCAGCGCTGATGATCGCAGGAATGTTGAGGTAGCTCTGCGCGGAAGGAGCCGGCCCGATACAGACCGATTCGTCCGCCAGCCTCACGTATTTGGCATCGGCATCGGCTTCGGAATGAACGGCGACTGTCTTGATATTGAGCTCGCGGCAGGCTCGCTGGATCCTGAGCGCAATTTCGCCCCGGTTGGCAATGAGGATTTTTTCGAACATCGTCCGGATCCCGTCACTCGATCACGAACAGGGGCTCGCCATACTCCACCGGCTGGCCGTTTTCGACGAGGATCGCCTTGATGGTACCGCCCTTGTCAGCCTCGATTTCATTGAGCAGCTTCATCGCCTCGATGATGCAAAGCGTGTCGCCCGCTTCAACTGTGGAACCCACATCGACGAACGGGCTCGCCCCTGGGGAAGAAGCACGATAGAACGTGCCCACCATGGGGGATTTCAGCACATGCCCCTTGATTTCGGCAGGAGCGGCCGCTTCGACAGGCGCCACCGGTACGCTGAGAGGAATGTGGTGCACCATGGGTTGGGGTGCGATCTGCTGGACCGGCATGGCCCGGCTGATGCGCACGGTTTCCTCTCCTTCGGTGATTTCCAGCTCGGAAATTCCGGACTGTTCGACCAGATCGATCAGTTTTTTCAGTTTTCTAAGATCCATAATTCAATCCCTGGGTTGAAGCGCATATTGCAGCGCAAGCTCGTATCCCTTCGCACCCAGTCCGCTGATCACGCCCACTGCGAGATCGGAGAAATAGGAATGGGCCCGGAAAGGTTCACGCGCATAAACGTTGGAAAGATGTACTTCTATGAATGGCAGTTGAACTGCCGCAAGCGCATCGCGGATCGCGACGCTGGTATGGGTGAAGGCTGCGGGGTTGATGACGATGAATTCCGTCCCGTCCAGCCTTGCCCCGTGAATGCGTTCGATGAGAGCGGATTCCGAATTGCTCTGGAATGTGGATGCCTTCGCTCCGTTTTTTTCGGCAAAAGACACCAGGCGGGCATTGATGCCTTCCAGTGTATCGCTGCCGTAGATTCCAGGCTCACGTGTTCCCAACAGGTTGAGGTTGGGGCCGTGCAATATGAGTATGTTTTTCACCGCGCAAGTTTGCCGCAAACGAACTGCATTTGTCCAGTTTCAACGAAAATCACGTCATTTTACAGGAAATTCACAGCAGTTTGCCGACGATCCCTTCAAGCTTTTCCTCGGGAACCGCGCCGGTATGGGTCGCGACGAGATTCCCCCGCCTGTCGAAAACTGCGGTAAACGGCAATCCGGATAGGGAAAGAACGGTCGAATCCGGATCGACCAGGATGGGGTAATTGACGCCTATGCTTTTCGCATAATCAGCCGCCTTTTCGGGCGAATCCAGCGCAATCCCGACAAAAACCAGCCCTTTTCCCCCGTATTTTTTCTGCAGGTCTACGAATCCCGGCATTTCCGCCCTGCAAGGTGGACACCAGGAAGCCCAGAAATTCACCACGAGCACCTTGCCCCGCCATTGCGAGATCGCCTGCTTTTTTCCATCCAGATCGGGAAGCGTTGCCGCGAGGACGGCTTCCAGTTTCGCCTTGTCCTTCCCTTCCGGAGAACTGGCATGATAGACATAAACCGCCAAAATGGCAATTGCCAGCAGCGGAGCGAAATACCTGAAAATCCTCATATCGAGGCGGCATTCAGGGTGGCGAGAAATTCTTCCGCACCCTGGGCACCCACGAGGCGCACGATCTGCGCCCCCTGCCTGTCAAAAAGAACGATGCCCGGAGGGCCGAAAAGATTGAACCGCTTGAGGAGCGCGGCATCTTCCGGCGAATTCTCGGTCACATCCGCCTGGACCAGCACGACATTGGCAAGCTTCGCCACGACCCTGGGATCGCTGAAAGTGCCATGCGCCATTTCCTTGCAGGAGATGCACCAGTCCGCATAAAAATCGAGCATCACGAATCGACCATTGCTCTTCGCCAGCACCCCATCGAGATCGGCGACGCTCTTCACCCTTTCGAAGCGTACCCCTCCATCGACCGGCGCAGCCCCTGCACTCCCGGCAAGCCCGGAAAGCGGATGCATCACATCCCGCCCACCGCTCAGCGCGCCGACCAGGAAAGCCACGCCGACGAGCAATCCGATCACCCCCACCCCTTTCCAAAGCTTTCTGATTCCGGATGCGCCCGGAGGAAGCGGGTCGATGGCGCGCATATAGATCGCGGAGACGATGAAAAGCGCGGCATAAAACAGCATGACCGCAGCCGCGGGCAGGATCGGCGAGACGATCCAGATCGCGAGTGCGAGAAGCGCAACCCCGAAGAAATTTTTCACGGACTGCATCCACGGCCCCGCCTTCGGCAAAAGCGTTCCGGCGGAAATGCCGATGGCGATGAGCGGCAACCCCATGCCGAAGCCCATTGCAAAAAGCGCGGATCCGCCGAGCAGCACGTCATGGGTCCGACCGATATAGAGCAGCGCACCGGCCAGAGGCGCAGCACAGCAAGGGCCCACGATCAGCGCGGACAGCGCACCCATCAGGAAAACCCCGGAAAGATGCCCTCCCTGCAGGCGGTTGCTGGTTTCGGAAAGCCTGCTCTGCAGAAAGCTCGGCAACTGCAGATCGTAGAGACCGAACATGGAAAGGGAAAGCGCCACGAAAATCAGCGCGAATCCGCCGAGCGCCCACGGCGTTTGCAGCAGGTCGGATATGAGCACACCGGAAAATCCGGCAGCCACCCCTGCGATCGAATACACGATGGAAAGACCGAGCACATAGGCGAGGGAAAGAATGAATCCCCTGGTCTTGGTGAGCTTCGCGCCGTGCCCGACGATGATTCCGGAAAGGATCGGGATCATCGGGAAGGTGCACGGGGTGAGCGCGAGCAACAACCCGAACCCGATGAAGGAAAGGAGGATCAGCCAGTAGTTGCCGCTGCCCAGCAGCTTCGAAATGCCGGAAGTCTGGTCGACGATCTTTCCTGAAGGAGCCTCCGCGCTTCCCGCATCAGGCAAGCTGATCACGTATTTCGCATCGATCGGCTCGTAGCACAACCCCTTCGAACTGCATCCCTGGTAATTGAGGAGCAGGGTCATTTTTCCGGTGGCATCCTTCCCCCGATCGAGCACCACATTGGCAGTGAAAGCCTGATGATAGACTTCCGTCCTGCCCAGGTTGAGGTCATCCTTCAGCTCCCCTTTCGGAAGATCGACCCTTACGATTTGCAGGCCAGGAGCATTTTCGAGCGAGAACTTGAGCCTTGCCTTGTAGAGGTAATACCCTTCGGCAGGCACATATTTGACTGCGACCGTATGTCCGTCGACAGCGGCGGCGCTCACCTTGAATGCCTCTTCCGGCTTCAGGAATTTCGGAGGAGGGCCGAAAAGATCGGTTTTCAGGGAAGAGAACAGCGACTCTCCCGCCATCGCGGAAGAAATGCTGGTCAAAAAGAGAAAAAGTATTAAAATGAATCGTTGTGGTTGCATCGTCAAAGCGTCTCTGATTCGATCCACCCCAGATATTCGGGAAGGCCATTGCAGGGGGAGACAGCGAGAATCTCCGGAAGTTCGTAAGGATGATGGTTCCTGATCATCTCTTCCACTGCGCGGTAATGCATCGCCACGGTCTTGATGAGAAGAGGCACCTCGGCTGCAGACTCGATCGCGCCTTTCCAGGCGTAAACCGAATCACAGCCCGCCTGAATGTTCACGCAAGCCGCGAGCCGGGATTCGACCAGCTTTTGCGCAAGCCTGGAAGCCTGCTCCCTTTCGGGCAGGCTGGTGATGACGAGCAAAGCTTCCATTGGAAACCATCGTGAAAATCTTGCTGATCATTTTACTCGCTTTTTCTTTCGTCGAAATCTATTTTCTGATCAGGCTGGCCGAATTCGCCGGCGTGCTTCCGGTCATTTTGCTGCTCGCAGCCAGCGCATGGGCGGGATGGCAGTTGCTGAAAAGCGAATACAGGACCTTTCTCAAACGTGCGTTCATGCCTGCGAATCTGGGCACATTGCCAGCCAGGAACCTGGTCGCAGGCATTTTGCTCATCGTACCCGGCATTCTCTCCGACCTCGCAGCCATCGTCGTACTGCTCTGGCCGAAGCGGACCAGAACGACCGAAGACGGAATCATAGAAGGCAAATTCCAGAGAATGGACTAGAGCGCATCCGCGACCCTGGGATAGCGAAGCGCGAGCCCGAGCTCCGACTTCATCCGGTCGTTGACGAGGCGTCTCGATTCGCAGAGAAAGGAATACATCATCGGCGAGATCCTGCCCCTCAATTCCTCCCGCCTCATCCTCGCCGGAGAATCCATGCCCAGCCTGGACGCGACGAGCTCGAAATATTCGCCCATTTTCAGACCGGAATCGTCACAGACATTGTAGGTCCGCCCCGGGGCTCCGTGCCGCATGGAAAGCACCAGCGCGCGCGCCAGATCCTCCGCATGAATGTGATTGGTGTACACGTCGTCCTCCGGAGAGAGGACCGGCATCTTCAGACGTTCGACGGAGATCCTTTCCCTGGAAAAGATCCCTGGAACGCGAAGGATGGAAACGGAAACCCGGTTCTCCCTCCCCCATTTTCTGATCCTGTTCTCGGCGTCCAGTCTCCTCACCGCGCGCTGCGTTTCCGGCTTCGCCGGCCTCGTCTCGGGCACCCATTCCCCGTCGCAGTTCCCATACACCCCGCTGGTACTGATATAGATCAGGCGATGTGGTAGGATACTGCATTTTGCTGACAGTGCCGCGAGCAGATTGCGGGTTCTCGCATCGACTTCCCCGGAAGAGGAAGGGGGAGCGAGATGAAACACGGTTTGCGCAGTGCCTGCGATTCGCAACAGGCTTTCCGGATCGTCCAGATCTCCGGGAATGGGAAGGACGCCCGCCTCCCGCAGCGCTTCGAAGCGCACGGGGGAATGCGAGAGCGCAAAAATCCTGTAGCGATGCCGCAGCATCGCCGCTGCGCGAAGACCGATGTCTCCGCAGCCGATGATGAGAAGATTTTTCATATGGATAAATTCTACAGTCGACCCGACCAAAGGTGAAATACATGCCCCATAAAATCACCATTCAATCCAGCCAGCACACTTTCACCCAGGAAGAAGGCGAATCCATTCTGGAAGCTGCGCTCCGGGAAGGATACGACCTGCCTTACGGTTGCAGAAATGGCGCATGCGGCGCCTGCAAGGGAAAGATCATGGAAGGAAGCGTCGATCATGGCAAATACGACAAAAAGGCATTGAGCGCGGAAGAAATCGAATCCGGAATGGCGCTTTTCTGTTGCGCCAGGGCGACCTCCGACCTCGTCATCGACTGCAGGGAAGTGAAGGCGGCGAAGGACATCCCGGTGAAGACCATGCCCTGCAGGGTGCAGCACATGATTCATGCCGGCAAGGACACCATGGTCCTCAAGCTGAAACTTCCCTCGAACGAGCGCCTGCAGTTCCTCGCCGGCCAGTACATCGACATCCTGCTCAAGGACGGCAAGCGCCGCAGCTTTTCGCTCGCCAATGCGCCTCACGACGACGAATTCCTCGAACTGCACATCCGTCAGGTTCCGGGCGGCAGCTACAGCCATTTCGTGTTTCACGAAATGAAGGAAAAGGACATCCTGCGCTTCGAAGGCCCGCTCGGCAACTTCACCCTCGACGAGGATTCAGACAAACCCATCATCCTGCTCGCGAGCGGAACCGGATTCGCCCCGATCAAGAGCATCGTCGAACACGCGCTCCATCACGGCATCAAGCGGAAAATGAAGCTCTACTGGGGCGCTTACAGGAAGGATGATCTGTACATGGCGGAACTTCCGGAAAAATGGGCCGCCGGGCAGGAAAATTTCAGCTATGTTCCGGTGCTTTCCGATCCGGCGCCGGAGGACGGATGGACTGGAAGGACCGGCTACGTGCACCAGGCGGTGATGGATGATTATGCGGATCTTTCCGGATTCCAGGTCTATGCCTGCGGCTCTCCCCTCATGGTGCAGGCCGCGCATCAGGATTTCACTTCGAAGAGATCCCTTCCCCAGGCGTCCTTCTTTTCCGACGCTTTCACATTCTCGTTAAAATAAGGACAGCAATGAAATCCCTGATTTGCGGATCCATCGCATATGACACCATCATGGTGTTCCATGATGAATTCAGAAAGCACATTCTCCCCGAGCAGATCCACATCCTCAATGTCGCCTTCCTGGTACCCGACATGCGGCGCGAATTCGGCGGATGCGCCGGAAACATCGCCTACAACCTGAAAATGCTGGGAGGAGAGGCGCTCGTCATGGCCACCGTGGGCGATGATCACCAGCCCTATTCCTACAGGATGGAAAAGCTCGGCCTCGACACCACCCATGTGAAACATGTGGAAGGAACCTTCTGCGCCCAGGCTTTCATCACCACGGACGTGAAGGACAACCAGATCACCGCATTCCACCCCGGCGCAATGAATTACTCGCATCTCAACAGCGTGAAGGATGCCGGAGAGGTCGGCCTCGGTATCGTCTCCCCGGACGGGCGGGACGGAATGCTGCTGCATGCGAAGGAATTCCAGGAGGCGGGAATCCCTTTCATTTTCGACCCCGGCCAGGGAATGCCGATGTTCAGCGGCGAAGAACTGATGGATTTCATCGAAAAGGCGGATTACCTCACGGTCAACGACTACGAAGCGCGCATGCTTCAGGAAAAGACCGGAAAGAGCATGGAAGAGCTTGCAAGGCACGTGAAGGCTCTGATCGTCACGCTGGGCGGAGAAGGCTCGCTGATCCATTCCGGAGGACAGGAAATCAGGATCCCCGCCGTGCAACCGCAGGCAGTCATCGACCCGACCGGCTGCGGCGACGCATACCGCGCGGGGCTCCTCTACGGAATCTCGAATGGCATGGACTGGCACCAGACCGGGCGACTCGCTTCGCTGCTCGGTTCGCTCAAGATTGCCAACCGCGGCGGACAGAACCACCACCACGGCATCGATGAAATCCGGGTCCGCTACCGCGAGGCATTCGGCTCCGATCTGGGGGTTTAATCAAAATGCAACGCATCCGTCACCCGGGTGTCACCTGAAAGGCTTAATGTCTTATACCGAAATACAATTTTCGGAGGTAAGACATGTTTCTTCAGCAAATTCAGGATACCCAGGGTGCCGGCAAGAAGCTCTCGCTGCACTTTGCCCGTTCCATGTCGGAAATACTCGAAGCGCAGCGACTCAGGTACCGGGTTTTCGTCGAGGAAATGGGCGCTCGCCTCGACGTCCGGGAAGAAGGTGTGGACAGCGACATCTTCGACCCTTTCTGCCGCCACCTGCTGGTTCGCGACGAATTCACCAACGAAGTGGTCGGCACCTACCGGATCCTGGACAGCATGCAGGCCAGGAAAATCGGGGGATTCTATTCCGACGACGAATTCGACCTCACCCGCCTCAATCACCTGCGGGACAGCACGGTCGAAGTGGGCCGCTCCTGCGTCCATCCCGATTACCGGAACGGCGCCACCATCCAGTTGCTCTGGTCCGGAATCGCCCAATACATGCAGGCGCACCACTACCAGTATCTCATCGGCTGCGCGAGCATCAGCATGACCGACGGCGGACACAATGCGGCGAGCATCTTCGAGAAGGTCAAGGGTCGCAGCCTGAGTCCGGCTGAATATCGGGTTTTTCCGCGTTGCGCGCTGCCACTCGACGCACTGAACTGCCAACAGGAACCCGCCATTCCTCCGCTGCTGAAAGGCTATCTGCGGCTCGGCGCCTATGTATGCGGCGATCCCGCCTGGGATCCGGACTTCAATACCGCGGACCTGCTGATGATGCTCCCGCTCTCCCGCATGTCTACCCGCTACGAGCGGCACTTCATGAAGAAGAACCAGGCAATGGTCATTCCGGAGTGATGCTGGACCTTTTTGAATCGCGGAACTAGAATCACGCATGGCCTTCGGAAAACATCAAGCGGTGCGGGCCTACCGGCTCGCCCGCCTCGGGATTCATCTCGCAAAAGGGGTGCTCACGGTGAGCACCGTCTTTCCCTGCAGCGGCAGGACGAGACGCAGGAAGCTGATCCGCAACTGGTCAGGAAAACTGCTCAGGATCCTCAATGTCTCTCTTTCCGTCTCCGGAACCCCTCCTGAGCGGGAGTCGCTGCTGGTCGCAAACCATGTCTCCTGGCTCGACATCTACCTCATCAACACGGTCTGCCCTCCGCGTTTCGTCGCGAAATCCGAAATCAGGAACTGGCCGGTGGTGGGATGGCTGAGCGAAAAAACCGGGGTGCTGTTCGTCGAGCGGGAAAGGCGTTCCGACACGACCCGCATCAACCGGGCGATCACCGATGCGATTTCATCCGGGGATCTCGTCGCGGTGTTCCCGGAAGGAACGACGAGCGACGGACAGAGCATCCTGAGCTTTCGTGCTCCGCTCCTGGAGCCGGTCCTCGCCACCAACGCCAACCTTCATCCCGCTGCGATCCGCTATGTCACCGAGGACGGTCGGGTCGACACGGCGGTAGCCTATGCCGGAGACACCTCGTTCGGGCAATCCCTCTGGCACATTCTCGGAAAAAAGGCGGTGCGTGCGGAAATCATTTTCGCGGACGGGATCGAAACATCGGGGAGAAACCGCAAGGAACTCGCGCGTCACGCGGAATCGGTCATTGCAAAAGCTTTGGATCTGCCCAGCCCCGGCATGCAATCTGGAACACCTTGCGATCTTCGAGTCTGACCGCGGTCAGCGCGCCGCCCCACAGACAGCCGGTATCGAGCGCAAGGAGATTTTTCCGAACCAGGAGACCGAGCGCGGACCAGTGGCCGAATACGATTTCATTCCCTTTCCACGCAGGATTCTTCACCTCGAACCACGGAAGATAGCCTTGCGGCGCCCGATCGGTTCCCGCCTTGTGAGAGAATTCCATCTCCCCTTCCTGCGTGCAAAAGCGCATTCTGGTCATGGCGTTGACGATGACCCGCATCCTCGCATGGCCTTCCAGCGAATTTTCCCAGGAATGCGGCTTGTTCCCGTACAGGTTGGCGAGCAGTTCGGGGTGATCCGGACCCTGCAATGCGGATTCCACTTCCTTCGACAGCATTTCCGCCTCCCCTGCGCTCCAGCAGGGAAGAATTCCCGCATGGACGAGAATCCGTCCGTTTTCCCGGTGCAATAGCGGCCTGTGGCGAAGCCAGTGGACGAGCTCCTCCCGGTCCGGGGAGGACAATACGTCCTGGATGGTGTCGCTCTTGTGGAGACGCTCCATCCCCCGATCGACCATCAGGAGATGGAGGTCGTGATTGCCGAGGACGGTGACCGCAGCTTCGCCAAGAGACCTGACGAAACGCAGCACGCCCGCGGAATCAGGGCCCCGGTTGACGAGATCGCCTACGAACCAGAGCCTGTCTTGCGCCGGATCGAAGCCGATCAGGTCGACGAGTTCGAAAAGCTCATGACTGCACCCCTGAACGTCGCCGATCGCATAAGTCGACATCGATTCCGGATATTCCTTACTTGGCTTTGGAAACCATGTAATGGACGGCCGCCTTCACTTCGCCGTCGGTGAGGGAGCCCTTGCCTCCCCTTGCCGGCATCATGCGGATTCCCTTCAATGCATGCTGGACCAGCACATCCTCGCCTTGCGCGATCCTGGGGGCCCATGCCTTCTTGTCGCCGAATTTCGGCGCGCCCATCACACCTGCGGTATGGCAGTTGGTGCAGACGCTCTTGAACACCTGTTCCCCGGTCATATCCGCGTGGGCTGCTACGGGAAGGACTGCGAAGGCAACTACGGAAAGAATGACTTTCAGCGATTTCATTTTGACCCCCTTGGTATATTAGGCAATGGTTATTTTAGCTCCTGGACCTTCCATGGTAAAGCTCGATACCTGAATATTTTTCACATGAGAGCGATTCCCGGCAGAGCCCTATCCACTCATTCCGTTTGTGCTAGAATAACGGTTTCGCGCCCGTAGCTCAGTTGGATAGAGTGTTGGTTTCCGAAGCCAAAGGTCACAGGTTCGACTCCTGTCGGGCGCGCCAGATTCTCCCGGAAAACTCGTAGTCGAGATTCCGCGCATTTCGATGTTTTTCCGAAGCCCCTTTTCTTCTCCTGTGTGCCGGATTTGCGCCAACTTCTGCGCTGCACCAGTTTCACGAGTCGCCACTCCGACTTTTTTGGGTCAGCCGAAGATTTTTTCAACAGAACTTCCGTCAAGCCACTTGTTGGCGTTACATTCACGCAATCACGTGGGCCTTATGAGCAACGACAACCCTGCCAGGCATTTCAAGGAGACCGGCAAGGCAAGGACGCCCGCGCAACGTAAACAGGCGCAGCGCGAGCGGGACATGACGGCGATCTTCGAGTCCGAATCCGATACGTGGACCGAAGCTCAGTGCATGCTGGTTCTGGGAAGCGCTCGATTCCCCAAGGGCTCACCGCTGCAAAAAGCGGCATGGCGCAGGCTTGGGCAGATCAGAGGGTTTGTGTGACTGTCACACGCCCTACCAAGCGCCTGAACAATCCGCACCGATAAGTGAAAATCGTGGCAAAATCACCATACTCGATGACGCGAAGTCCGTCTCGGGAATTACAGGAATTCGGCCTTGGCTGACACATGGTCGAAGCGTCGGCACCTTGTCGTATGTCTTCTTTCCGGTCTTTCGTCATCCGGTAGCATCTGGCCATGAGCCGACCGTCGCTGTTTCCGGAGAATCGCCATTTGGACGGCCGGTTCACTCCGGAACTTGCCATAGCGGCAACGCAAACAAGTCAACTTGCTATGGACGTTGGGGAAGGACTGTTGATGTACTACATCGAATCGAGCGGGCTCTTCACGCCTTTTCCGCCGCGGTTCAGAACATGCGTATAGATCATGGTGGTGGAAACGTCCTTGTGGCCGAGGAGTTCCTGCACGGTCCTGATGTCGTAGCCGGATTGCAGCAGATGCGTCGCGAATGAATGGCGCAGGCTGTGGGGGGAAGCAGGTTTCACGATGCCGGAACGCTGTACCGCTCGCCTGAATGCGCGCTGCAATCCTTTCGGGTCGACATGATGCCGCCTCATGATCCCTGTTTTCGGATCAATGGAACGCTTTGCTGCGGTAAAAGCATATTGCCATCCCCACTCCTTGGCGATGTTGGGATATTTCCGCTCCAATGCATCCGGTATGTAAACCGCGCCGAACCCCTCGCGCAAATCCTCCTGATGCCACCCTTCCATTTTCAGTAGATGATTCTTCAGAGGTTCGATCAGCGCCTTGGGCAGCATCGTCACCCGATCCTTGAAGCCTTTGCCGTCGCGCACTACGATCTGCATCATTCCGAAATCGATATCCTTAACCCGCAACCGCACGCATTCCATCAGCCTGAGTCCCGAACCGTAAAGCAGGTTCGCCATGAGCCACCAGATCCCATCGAGATGGGACAGAACCGATTGAACT
>JABEVD010000212.1 GCA_013044025.1 Burkholderiales bacterium | reverse complement strand
GGGGAGCGGACGGCAGCGACAGGGGAAAGCGCGTCACCAATCGCGACATCACCGATCATCATCTCTACGAGATGGAAATCAACCGGCTCGCCCAGGCAGTCGAGCAGAATCCGACCGGAATCATGATCACCGATTCCGCCGGAAACCTGCTCTTCACCAACCAGGCCTACACCCTCGTCACCGGATTCCAGTTCGCGGACGCTTACCGCAAGAGCCAGCGCGAACTGATCTCGCCTGAAATGAAGGAAGAGCAATACCAAGCGATCATCCAGCACCTTGCCGCAGGAAAGCCATGGAGCGGAGAATTGCCGGACCGCCGCAGGAACGGCGAATCCTGCTGGGTACTTTTCACGGCCTCCCCAATCTACGACAATTCCGGGAACATCTCCAATTACCTTTACCTGAAATCGGACATCACCGAGCGCAAAAGGAGCGAGGAGGAACTGACCCGTTACAAGGATCATCTCGAAGAAGAAGTGCAACTGAGGACGTCCGACCTCATCCTCGCAAGGAATGCTGCAGAAGCGGCCAATCTCGCGAAAAGCAATTTTCTCGCCAACATGAGCCACGAACTGCGAACGCCGCTCAATGCCATCCTGGGCTTTTCCAACCTGATGCGCAGGGATCCCCTGCTCGCGAAACAGCATCTGCAGAACCTGGAGATCATCAACCGCAGCGGAAGCCATCTGCTCACGCTCATCAACGATGTGCTCGAAATGGCGAAAATCGAGGCAGGACGGGTCCAGTTGGCGAATGCCCCGTTCGATCTCGGCGCGATGCTGCGCGACGTCACCGACATGATGGAAATCAGGGCGAGCGAAAAGGGGCTGCGCCTCCTCATTGACCAGTCATCGAGGTTTCCCCGCTACATCCTGGGTGACGAGGCAAGGCTCAGGCAGGTGCTCATCAACCTGATCGGCAACGCGGTGAAATTCACCGAACAGGGCGGGGTGACCGTTCGCCTCGGCACCAGGACGAACAAATCTTCCCATCTCGTCATGGAAGTGGAGGATTCGGGACCCGGCATCTCTCCGGAAGACAGGGAGCGACTGTTCCAGCCTTTCGTGCAGCTCGAAAGCAAGGCAGGCCCCCAGGGAACCGGCCTCGGGCTCGCCATCTCCCGCCAGTTCGTCGAAATGATGGGCGGGAGGATCCTGCTCGAAAGCACCCCGGGAAAGGGGTCGCTTTTCAGGGTCGATCTTCCGCTTCAACCTGTCTCGGAATCCGAAATCCCTCCTCCGCCCGAACTGGAAAAGGGGGAAGTCGCAGGGCTTGCGCCGGGGCAGCAGCCGCGCCGCATCCTCATCGTCGAAGACCAGAAGGAGAACCGGATGCTTCTTGCCAGGCTGATGGAGAACATCGGCATGGATTGCAGGATGGCCGAAAACGGCAGGGAAGCAGTCGAAATTTTCAGGCTCTGGCATCCCCATCTCATCTGGATGGACAGACGCATGCCGGTGATGGACGGAATGCAGGCGACGAAAATCATCCGCAGCCTGCCCGGCGGGGATACGGTGAAAATCGTGGCGGTCACCGCCTCCGCATTCGTGGAACAGCGCGCAGAACTGATCGCTTCGGGCATGGACGATTTCGTGCGCAAGCCCTACCGCTTCAACGAAATCTACGAATCCCTGTCCGGAATGCTGGGCGTGGAATATGTGTACGAAGGAAAGGCGGGGCAGGAAGAGACGGCAAGGCTCACGCCGGAAATGCTCTCGGCCGTCCCGGAAGCATTGCGCATGGAATTGAAGGATGCGGTGGAAAGCCTCGAGAGCGAGCGTGTAAAATCAGTCCTGGCGAGGGTGGAAAATCCTGATCTTCGAAAAATTCTCTCCAGGCTCGCCGACAACTTCGACTACCCTGCGATTCTCGCGGCAATGGAAGCGGATTGAATCATGATGGCTGGAAAAATACTGGCAGTTGACGACACGCCCGCCTCGCTCAGGTTGCTGACCGAGATCCTGTCCGAAGAAGGATACGAGGTGCGCTCGGCCATCAACGGCGAAATCGCATTGCGTTCCGCATTTGCCAATCCGCCCGAACTCGTGCTGCTCGACATACGCATGCCGGATATGGACGGATTCGAAGTCTGCAGGAGACTGAAGGCAGTGCCTGAAACCGGAGACGTTCCGGTCATCTTCGTTAGCGCAATCTCCGACACCGACGAAAAGGTGCAGGGATTCGAACTCGGGGCCGTGGATTTCGTCACCAAACCCTACCAGAGGGAGGAGCTGCTGGCCCGGGTCAGAACCCATCTCGAAGTCACCCGCCTGCGCAATCATCTCGTCGAACTGGTCGACGAACGCACCCGCGAACTCAGGGAAAGCGAGAAAAGGCTGAGGGCGAGCCTCATCGATTCGGTGAGTGCGATCGCATCCACGGTGGAACTGCGCGCTCCCTACACGGCGGGGCACCAGCACCGCGTGGCCATGATCGCGAAAGCCATCGCATCCAGACTCGATCTGGACGAAAATCTGGTCGAAGGACTTTATCTCGCAAGCGTCGTGCACGACGTCGGAAAAATCCACATTCCAGCCGAAATCCTGAGCAAGCCGGGCCGCCTCAACGATCTGGAATACAATCTCATCAAGGTTCACCCCGGTGCGGGCTACGAAATCCTGAAGTCCATAGACTTTCCCTGGCCGATCGCGAAGATCGTGCTCCAGCACCACGAGCGGCTAGACGGGTCGGGCTACCCGGACGGTCTCAAGGGCGACGCAATCCTGCAGGAAGCGAAAATACTCGCCGTCGCCGACGTGATCGAGGCCATGGCTTCGCACCGACCCTACCGCGTCGCGCTCGGCCTCGATCTCGCCCTTGGAGAAATCGAAAAAGGCAGCGGAAGACTTTACGATCCCGAGGTGGTGAAAGCCTGCCTGTGGCTTTTCAGGGAAGGCGGCTTCCGGATGCCGCAATGACGATCCATCTCTCGACGCCGGAAGGCAACCGGGAGATTTCCCATGAACCCGGTCTCTCTGTCCTGGAAATCCTGACCCGGGAAGGCTATCCGGTGAATTCTTCCTGCGGCGGAAACGGGGTATGCGGCAAATGCTCGGTGAAGATTCTGGAAAATATCCCCCCTTCTGCCGGCGACTTCGCGCGCCTTTCTGCGCAGTCGATCGAGGCTGGCTTTCGTCTTTCCTGCACCATCAGGCCGCAGGGAGACCTGCATGTCGTGCTCCCCGCCATGCGCCTTGCATGGCGCAGGATGAAGGACGAGGAATTTCTTCCTGTCGAACCTGCTTCCGGAAAGACCTGCGCCGCTGTCGATCTCGGCACGACCCATATCCGCATCTCCCTCTGGGATGGCGGAAGGAGGCTGGAAGGACGCGCCTTTCTCAACCCCCAGCGCGCCTGGGGAGCGGACTTGCTGACCCGCCTCGCGCAAGCCCATGATTCTACAAAAAACGCGCTGAAAATCAGGAAGCTCGCGGAAAACGCGATCAGCGGTGCGATTTCGGAAATGGCCTTGCATCATGCCGTGAACATCGACGAGAAATGGCTGGTCGGCAACACGGCGATGATGGCGCTCCTTTCCGGCAGGAATTCCGACCTTCTCCTCGACCCGGACAACTGGACGAAACGGCTCGACTGCGCCCCGATCGAAGGCGACATCCGTTTCGTCCCGCCGCTGGGCGGATTCGTGGGTTCGGACATTCTCGCCGGAATCGAGGCGACGCATCTGAGCGAAAGCCCTCCGGGAACCCTCCTCGTCGATTTCGGCACCAATTCGGAAATGGCGCTCTGGGACGGGAAAAGGATTCTCGCCACTTCTGCTGCGGGAGGCCCCGCATTCGAAGGGGGCGGCATTTCCTGCGGCATGCCTGCGGAAGCCGGCGCGATTTTCAGGGTGG
>JABEVD010000211.1 GCA_013044025.1 Burkholderiales bacterium | reverse complement strand
CTGGCTGCTCCGGTGATGCTGGTCATCGCGCTGCTCCTGAAAATGGAAGAAAAGGCCGATGTTATTTTTTCACAGCAGCGGCTTGGTCGCGAAGGAAAGCCTTTCAGGATTCACAAGTTCAGGAAATTTCCCTCCAGTTGGGGAACGAAAGGGCCCGGCGTCACCGTCGCTGGCGATGCGAGGATGACCCGGATCGGCGCCATCCTGGAAAGAACGAAGCTCGACGAATTGCCTCAGCTCTGGAACATTCTCAAAGGGGAAATGTCCTTCGTCGGCCCGAGACCGGAAAGCATGCGTTATGCAGATCTGTTCAAGGGAGAATTTGCCGGAGTGCTGGATCATGTCCCCGGTATCTTCGGTCCCAACCAGGTCGAGTTCAGGAACGAATCGGCCATGTATCCTGCTGACGAATCTCCCGAGGATTTCTACAAAAGGGAGCTTTTTCCGCGCAAGGCCAGGAACGATCTCGAATATTTCTCCCGTGCCAATTGTCTCCAGGATCTCGTGTGGATTTTCAGGGGGGTTGCGGCGAGCCTCATCGGGGTGGTCGACTGGCGGAGGTTGATGGGCCTGCACGCGAAAATCCTGCTCTCCGATGTGACTGCGGCCATGCTGGCTTGGGGCCTTGCCAATTTCACGCTATTCCCGGTTCATGATCTCGAAATTCTGGGGCTTCCGTTTTACAGGGGTTTTGCGCTTTTCCCCCTGGTCGTGTTGGCGGTCATGTTCTTCGGCGGTGGATATTATCATCCGGCCCGTTTCTTTTCCTTCTCCGATGCGAAGAGGCTGGGCCTGATCGCATCCTTTTCCTGGGCTTTGGGGTTCGCGATTTTTACGGACAGCCTGGATCGCGGCATATCCATGGTGCTGCTTCCGCTCGGGTGGCTGTATCTGCTGTTTTTCATGACTGCGTCCCGGATGCTCGCCAGGATGAAATGGGAGAAGGAAAAGGCCTGTAGTTGCGTGGAAAAGCCTTCCTTCAATCTGCTGATCTACGGTGCGGGAAAGCGCGGAGGGGCCCTGGCAAACTGGGTGAAGTATGGTTCCGATGTGCTGGCGCCGGTCGGTTTCCTGGACGACAATCCGGATCTGCACGGGAAAAGGGTTTTCGGACTGAAAGTGATGGGCTCGGAAAGGGATATCTCCACCCTCGTGACCGTTCACGGAATCACCAATATCTGGATGACATTCATTCCGGATGATGACAAAAGGGAAAGGATGGCTGCTTTGTGCTGCGAGCTCGGTATCGAGTTCGACATCATCCCGGAAGCCTATCCATTCTCCATGTATGCGAGAAGGGAGCACGGTTCCGGCTCGGGGGAAGTTTCTCCCGGGACTGCATTGGATAGCGGGGCGAAGTGTGTCTGAGAGGATTGCAATTGATGCAAAAGAAGGTATAGTAAGCATTGTCGATCAATCATCGGAGGGTTTTTTCATGAAGAAAATTGTAATGCTGCTGCTGGCAATGAGCCTGGCTACGCCGGTCGCATTTGCGGCAAATGGAACAGGATCTACCGGCGGTGCAGGAGGTTCGACTACTGGTGCTGGTGGTGCTGGTGGTGCTGGTGGTGCCGGTGGTGCCGGTGGTGCCGGTGGTGCCGGTGCAGCCGGCGGCGGTGCGGCAGGTGCGGCTGGCGGAATGGGGGTTACCGGAGGCGTTGTCGGCGGAACTGCCGCAGTCATCGGCGGCGCGGTTGCGCTTACATCCAACACCAACTCCGCTACCGGAACCACGGGAACCACGGGAACCACCGGAACCACGGGAACCCAGTGATTCCCGGTTCGGGAACATCCCCGGGCGACCGTCTCAAAGCGGTCGCCCGATTTTTGTGAAAACAGAATAAAAATGATGGTCAATTTCTCCTCCTTCCATAACCACTTTCCACTATAGAGCGCTTCATTGAACATGCGTGCCTTCATGCCCGGGGCGGTGATCCTGTTCGCGGGCCTGCTTTCGGGGTGCTCGACGCTGAACAATCCCGTGATCCGAACCTTCGATCATGTGATGCCTTCGTGGGGAAATTCTTCATTCAGGCTGGATCCACGCTACCGTTATCTGAGAGTGGTCGTGAACGGCAGGGTTCTCTATCCTGCCCTGGGCGGCAACGACCATGGAGTCGAGCTCTGGTATACCTCGATGCGGGAAGTGCTGCGCCTCGAAAATGGAAGGCTCGTCGGGATGACGGGGACGACGACGGAATGGAGGAATGTATCCATTCCCGCTTTGCCTGCCTGGTCCGAACTGGCGAAAATGCAGAAACCCTATGAATGGATCAGAACCAGGGATGTCATGCCGGGTTACCGCTACGGGATCAGGGACATCCTTCTGCTTCGGGTCATTCCGGTTCCGGAGAATTCCAGTCTGGTGGATCTCGATCCGGCAAGCCTGACCTGGTTCGAGGAAAAGGATATCGCCAAAGACAGTCATTTGCCTCCCGCAAGGTATGCGGTGGATGCTGCGGGCGCTGTGGTGTACGGAGAATCCTGTCTGTCGGATGGATTGTGCTTCAGCTGGCAACACTGGCCGGTGGAAAGGAAAAAGTGAGGAATCGTCCGAAGCGACTGTCGATCCTCATCAGGTTGACCTTGTCGGCGGCATTTGTCTTTCCCTGGACTGCGGATGCCAAGCGTTTGAGCGACTGGTTGCTGGAGCATCCTGCATCGCCTCGCGGTTATCCGCTCGGCCTGTCCTGGAGGGTTCCTTCAGAAAGGATCGCTCAAAACGACCTGCGCTATGCAATCCTGGAATATCTCGCGCGTCATGATGCCGGCAAGAAATCCGGGAATGCCGAAAAACTGAAAAACTGGATCGCTTCCTTTCCTGTCACGGGGAGGGTTTCGGTTGCATCGACAGACCCGCGCTGGCTTCAGGTGCATCCTTCCCGGGATCCGGTGATCCATCCAGAAGACGAGGTGATCCTTCCGCAAAGGCCCTCTTCGGTCACGGTGATTTCTTCGGATGGAAAAGTCTGCAGGGTTCGACAGGCTCCCGGTCTCCATGCCGCCGACTATCTGGAAAGATGCAATGCGGCAAAAGGGGTGGATTGGGCCTATGTCGCCCAGCCGGACGGAAGGGTGGAGCGCCTCGGCGTTTCCTTGTGGAATTCGGAAAAGCAGGACGAACTGGCGCCGGGTGCCTGGATCTGGGCGCCCACCGGAATCTGGTCAAGGCGTTTTTCGGAAAACCTGATCGCATTTCTCGCCACCCAGGGGCCGGCGCCCGATGCGGCATCCATCCTGCCTTCTCCGGTTGCGCGGAAATCCATCGCAGGCTACCTGGAGGCGCCGGGTGATGTGCCCGTCACTGCCAACGACTGGGGTGAGGCCGGCCTGCTCCAGACCCCGACCGCGAGGATGCGGGAAGAAGGGGATCTCTCCCTGACCTTGAGCCGGGTATATCCCTACACCCGTGGCAATGTATTTTTTCAGCCCTTTTCCTGGATGGAAGTAGGCTTCCGGTATACCAACATCAGCAATCATCTGTATGGTCCGGTCTCGCTCAGTGGTGGCCAGGCATACAAGGACAAGAGTATCGATGCAAAATTCAATCTCCACGACGAGACGAGGTGGACGCCGCAACTCGCGATGGGATTCCGGGATATCGCCGGTACCGGCCTGTTTTCCGGAGAATTCATCGTCGGATCGAAGCGCACCGGGCCTTTCGACTGGAGCCTCGGGATGGGATGGGGGTATGTCGGCGCAAGAGGAAATCTTGCCAATCCGATCGGGGCCATTTTCCCATCCTTCAAGGTAAGGAGTGCGACCAACGTCGGACAGGGCGGAAATCTCGCCCTGTCCAGCTATTTCCGCGGACCGGCTGCCTTGTTCGGCGGCGTGCAGTACCAGACTCCCTGGGATCCGCTGATCGTGAAACTGGAATATGACGGAAACAATTACCAGAACGAACCGTTCCAGAATCTCGTTCAAAATTCGCCAGTGAATGTAGGCCTGTTATACAGGGCGAGCGACTGGGCGGATCTTTCGCTGGGATGGGAGCGCGGCAATACCGCCATGATCTCCCTTTCCCTCCATGCGTCGCTCAACAGGGTTTCCATGCCCAAGCTGGACGATCCTCCGCGCGTTCCGGTTTCTCCGCAAAGACCGGATGAATCGCCGGACTGGAAGAAGACGGCAAAGGATATTTCCGCCCAGACGAACTGGCATGTGAGCGGAATCGAAGGCAATCGTAGCGATGTCACGGTGTCCGTCGACGACGTAAAGGACACCTACTGGAAGGATTATCTGGATCGGGCGACTTCGGTATTGCATCGCGACGCGCCGAAATCGGTGGATCGCTTCAGGTTCGTGTACCGGGAAAAGGGAATTCCCGTGGCGGAGCATATTGTCGACCGCCAGCAATGGTCCGAACAAAAAACCGAGCCTCTTCCACCTGGTCAGGAAAAGCAGGCGGTGGTTGCGCAGAACCCTTCGAGCCCACCTCCCGACCAGACCAGCCTTTATGAGGAAGATCGGAAGTTTTTCGAATCCAAGCTTGGCATGAATTTCGACTATGTGCTCGGCGGCCCCAACGGTTTCGTCTTTTACGAATTCGCGCCGGATGAGCAAGTGAAGCTGAGATTTTCCAGGGATACCTGGCTGCAAGGGGACGTTCAGTACAATGCGCTGAACAATTTCAGCAAGTTCACCTATGACGGACCCAGCAATCTGCCGAGGGTTCGCACCTACATGCGCGAATACATGACCACTTCCCGGGTCAACATGCCGAACCTGCAGTTGACTCATGTGGGGAAGCTCGGAGAGAACAGTTACTACAGCATGTACGGAGGTTACCTCGAATCGATGTTCGCCGGCGTGGGGGGCGAATATCTCTATCGCCCTTTCGCGAGCAGACTCGCTTTCGGCGTCGATCTGAATGAAGTTCAACAGCGCGGATTCAGCCAGCACTTCGACTTCATGAATTACCGGGTGTTGACCGGCCACGGCACGGTGTACTGGGACACGGGATGGCAGAACGTCCTTGCGACGGTCAGCGCCGGCCGTTATCTTGCAGGCGATATGGGAGCCACATTCGACCTGTCCAGGGTGTTCCGGAACGGAGTCAGGATTGGCGCGTTCTTCACCAAAACCAATGTTTCCGCGCAACAGTTCGGGGAGGGAAGTTTCGACAAGGGAATCTATTTCTCCATTCCCTTCGATGCCATGCTGACCAAGTCCAGCGACAGCGTGGGCAATTTCCTCTGGAAGCCTTTGACTCGCGATGGAGGCGCGATCCTCGATCGCGCCGTCCTGCTCTCCGATCTGACGAATGCCAGAAGCGACAGAACATTGCAGTACGAGCCTGCGCAACCCGTTCCACAACCCGCATCCATTCCCGTTCTGGAGCCGGTCCGGACGCAGATCCGCCCCATTCCCACGACGAAGCAGTGGAGCCGGAATCCGCCCGACTTCGAATTGAAATTGCAGGAGGATCTGTATGCCCAGGGATTCCGCAATGTGCGGATTTCGATGGATCGGGCGCATCGCGTCGACGTGAGCCTCTCCAGCGAAGATCTTCGCCCGGACAGCCTCGCCGTCGGGCGCGCAACGAGAATCATCCTGCAGAATGCGCCGCTCGATGCACGGGAAATCCGCGTGTCGTTCGCAGAGCACCGTGCGACATCTGTGATCTACGACTTTTTCGATCTGTCCAGGTTGAAGCGCTTCTATTCCGGCGAACTGAATGCGGAGGATCTGCGGAATTCCGTCGACGTGCAATATCCCGATCCGAACGCGAGGGAGAGCGATCCGATCGCCTTGCGCGCCAACACGGAGCCGCAGAAGGAAAAGACACTGGCGGATATGGTGATGCCGGATCTGAGGCCGATATCCCGCGGGGAAAGGGATGTGGTCGGCGCGGCCAGGATCGCATCGCAAACCGACTGGATGAAGACCGGTGCGATCGGTGTGAGCCTGGTGCTGGGTAGTACGATGCTGGACAAGCCTGCCAATAACTTCGCACTGAAGCATTCTGCCAACAGCCTGCTGAGAAATTTCGACGCGATCGGCAATGCGCTGCCCTGGGCGGAGAGCGCATTCGCCGCAGTGACCGCGCTCGGCAGCTCGGATCCCAGGCTTTCGAGGACCGGGTATGCCTCCTCCGAGGCTGTGGTGACTTCGTATCTGATGGTTCTCGGCGTGAAGTATGCAGTCGGCCGCGCAAGGCCGTGGACCGGGCATAGCAACGGCAACTTCTCTCCGTTCGCAGGATCGGCTTCCAAAGGGCTCGACAGCTTTCCTTCCGGCCATGCCATCGCCTCCTGGTCCGTCCTCACTCCTTTTGCCAAGGAATACGATGCGCCCTGGCTTTACGGCCTGGGCGTGATCACAGACCTCTCCCGCGTGGGAAGCCGCAACCACTGGGTTTCTGATGTCGTGGCAGGAAGCATTCTCGGATACGGAATCGGCACCTTTTTCTGGGAGTCGTCACGGCAGCAGCAGGGCGGTGCGCATCTGTTCCTGATGCCGAACGGGGCGGGCTTTTCGTGGGATTTGCCATGAGGGTCATGATCCTCGGAATTTGCGTGGCGCTTGCGGGCTGCTCACTGTGGCCGCAACACCCCGATGAATCCGCCGTAGCCCGCCTCGAGAAGGAAAGATTGAAGGACAGGCGTCAGTTCATCGCGGAAGCCGAAGTGGGAAAGCCCGGGATTTCCGTATGCAGGGAATTGAAATACGGAATCGGCGAAAGCAGGTGGATTCACGGCAAGGTGATGCGTGCCCAGGGCGGCAGGATCCAGGTGAGGATCGAGGAATCCGCGCCATTCAGCCTGAATGGCAAGGATCTTTCCGGAGGAGAACTGATCTGGGATGACGATGCCAACTGGGTGGCTTGCCTGAGATGAAAAACAGGGCATTCCGGTTCCGTCTCCAATGCGCCCTGCAGGGAATTTTTTTTGCGTTCAGGAATGAAGCGAGCTTTCGCACCCAGACCATTGCCGCAGCGGCCGCCTGTATCGCCCTGGTTTTGCTGCGTCCGGCGCTGGTATGGGTCGCGCTCGTTCTGGTGATGATTTCCCTGGTTTTCGCCGCGGAGCTCTTCAATACCGCCCTCGAGCAGGTTCTCGATGGCCTTCATCCGGAAAAAGCGGAGTTCATCCGGATCGCGAAGGACTGCGCGGCAGGCAGCGTGCTCGTACTCAGCCTCGCTTCCGTCGCAGTCTTCATCCTGATGCTCTGCGCCGGACCCGCCTGACTCCGTTCAGAACTGTCTTGCGAGCTTCGTGAAGTGGTTTTCCCAGTCCATCTGCCACAGGTGGCGGGTCACGGAAAGCCAGGCTCCGGTCCAGCCGAGCAGCGAAGAGAGCGCCAGAAGGAAAAGGGTATCCGTTGCGTCCAGATTGGACAGGGCGAGTTTCACGGAATAGATCTGCGCGAGGTCGCGGCTGGCATCGTTGAGAAAATGCAGGCCGGTTGCAATGATGGACCATGCCGCGATGCCTCCTGCAAGTCCCTGGATCGCGCCGAGATAGAGAAATGGGCGCCGGATGAAGGTGTTGGTGGCGCCGATCAGCTTGGCGACCTCGATTTCGTCCTTCTGCGTCAGGATGTGCAGGCGGATGGTGTTGAAGGTGATGAAGATCAGGGCGGCTCCCAGCAGCACCGCAAGGATCGCGGTGGCGACTTGGCCGAGCTTCAGCAGGGAATCGAGCTTTCTGACCCATTCGGAGTCGAGCTGCACATGGGCGACCTCGGGCCATGCGCTCATTGCCGTACGCATCCCCTCCAGATTGCGCGAGGAATTGTCCTTTGCGAACACGATGTAGACATCCGGAAGCGGATTTTCCGCCAGCCCTGCGGTCACGTCGGAATATTCCGCGCTGTTCCTGAATCTTTCGAACGCTTCGCTTTTCGGCACGAAACGGTAATGGTCCACGCCGGGATCCTTTGCAAGGCGCTTCGCGATGTCTTTCACCTGCTCGGGTTTCGCGGCAGTGTCGAGAAACAGGCTGATCTGCGGGGAGCCGTTGAAGTGGCTGGAGAAGGACTGGAAGTTCTCGAAAAGAACGTAAGTTCCGGTCGGAAGGCTAAGGGCGATGCCGATCACGCAGATGCTGAAAAAATTGGAAAAAGGCGAGCGCAGCATTCTCCGGATGGTGGAAACGAAGACATTCAGGTTGATTGCGAGCCAGGCCATCATGTGGAGAGCGCTCCATGGCTCAGGTTGATGACCCGCGGTCTCAGTTTTTCCAGCATGGAATCGTCATGGGTCGCGATCAGGGTCGTCACGCCCACCTGGTTGAAGGAGCGGAACATGTTCATGATGATTTCGGAATATTCCGCATCGAGATTGCCGGTCGGCTCGTCCGCAATGAGGATGGTCGGGCGGTTGACGATGGCGCGTGCGATGCATAAACGCTGTTGCTCTCCTCCGGAAAGTTCGACGGGATACGCGCGTTCCCTGCCCAGCAGCCCCACCTTGTCGAGCGCGGCGCGAACCCTGGAAGGGGCTTCGCGCGGATCGAACGCGCTGATCTGGAGCGGCAGGTAGACGTTTTCGAAAACGCTCTTGTTGAAGAGCAGCTTGTGGTCCTGGAAGATCATGCCGATCTTGCGCCTGAGATAGGGGATGGCGCTCTTTCTCAGGCTGCCGATGTCCTGGCTTTTCACCAACACGCTGCCCGAAGTGGGACGTTCGATTGCGGCAACGAGTTTCAACAGCGTGGTTTTTCCCGCTCCGGAATGCCCGGAAATGAAGACCATCTCGCCTTTTTCGATCGAGAAGCTGATGTCTTTCAGCGCAACGATCCCGCCGGAATATTTCTTGCCGACCCCGTCGAAGCGGATCATGAAAACAGCGCTTCCACGAATTGCCTGGCATCGAAGGGACGCAGGTCGTCGATCCCTTCGCCGATTCCGATGAAACGGATCGGGATCGGGCGGTTTCTCGCGATGGCCGCGATCACGCCTCCCTTGGCCGTTCCGTCGAGCTTGGTGAGGATGAGTCCGGTCACGCCGAGCGCATCGTCGAAGGTCTTCACCTGGGAGAGCGCATTCTGTCCGGTGGTGGCGTCGAGCACCAGCAGCACTTCGTGGGGAGCGCCGGGCATCGCCTTGTCGATGACCCTTTTGACCTTCCTGATTTCTTCCATGAGGTGGAGCTGGGTGACGAGGCGCCCTGCGGT
>JABEVD010000210.1 GCA_013044025.1 Burkholderiales bacterium | reverse complement strand
GGCATCGCAGTTGCCTCTTCTGCGGAAGCCTCCAGTTCTGCAAGCCAGGTTTTGAATTCGAATCTTTTGTAAATCTCCGCAAGCTTCTCGCGATCCCGCTCCTGCCCGGTCAGGTCTTCCCAGGAAAGGCCGAGATCGAGGTCTGTACGGATGGTGACCAGCTTTCTCGCCATGGGCAGCCATTCCAGGGAATTCCTGAGGTTTTCCCCGACCCCTCCCTTCACTGCGCCGGCATTTTCCATCACGGCTTCCAGGCTTCCGTATTCCGCGAGCCATTTCACCGCGGTCTTGGGTCCCACCTTCGCAACCCCCGGCACGTTGTCCACCGCATCCCCGACGAGGGAAAGGTAATCGACGATCCTCCCGGGCGCCACGCCGAATTTGCCGGCCACGCCCGCCTCGTCCAGCCATTCGTTCGTCATGGTATTGACGAGTTTCACGTTGGGACCGACGAGCTGGGCCATGTCCTTGTCGCCGGTGGAGATGACGGTTTCCATCCCGGTTTTCGCAGCCGCGCAGGAAAGCGTCCCGATCACGTCGTCCGCTTCCACCCCCTCGATCATGAGAAGAGGCCATCCCATCGCCCGGATCGCCTCCAGGATCGGCTCGACCTGGAAGGAAAGTTCCGGAGGCATGGGAGGACGATGCGCCTTGTATTCGGGATACCAATCGTCGCGAAAGGTTTTGCCTTTGGCGTCGAACACGCACGCGCTATAATCCGCCTTGACTTCGCGATGCAGGCGCTTCAGCATGTTGAGCACGCCGTAAATCGCCCCCGTGGGCTCGTTTTCCCCGTTCCTGAGATCGGGAAGCGCATGGAACGCCCGGTAGAGGTAGGAAGAACCGTCCACGAGCAGCAATTTTTTGTTTTTCAGATCATTCATCGATCGCGAGGAGCGTAGTAGAAAATGAACAAGAAGATCCTCCACCAGGATTCCACCGAAAAGCTGGAAAAACCCTGGTCCGCCCGTGAATCCTGGCGCATTTTCGGCATTATGTCAGAATTCTTCGAAGCCACCGAGCGGCTCAATGCGGTCCACCCTGCGGTCAGCATCTTCGGCAGCGCAAGAACTGCCCAGGATCACGAACATTACAAGCTTACCGAAAAAATCGCGAGACTGCTTTCCGAAGCTGGTTTCGCGGTCATTTCCGGGGGCGGCCCCGGCATCATGGAAGCGGCCAACAAGGGCGCCTATTTCGGTCCTTCCGCGAGCATCGGCCTCAACATCCAGCTTCTCCACGAACAGCACAGCAACAAGTACCAGGACATCAGCCAGACCTTCCGGCATTTTTTCGCCCGCAAGGTGATGTTCGTCAAATTCGCTTCCGCCTATGTGGTGATGCCGGGCGGATTCGGAACGCTGGACGAACTGATGGAAGCGCTCACCCTGGTCCAGACCGGAAAGACCAGGCGCATCCCCATCATCCTGGTGCATTCCCCTTTCTGGAACGGACTGGTGGACTGGATCCGCGAAGTGCTGGTGAAGGAAGGAATGATCAGCCCCGAGGATCTCGACCTCATCCAGATGATAGACGAACCCGAAGCAGTCGTGGATGCGATCTTCAAGCATTACGAGACGCGCGGATTCACCCCATCGGAAGCGGATCACGAGATTCAGCTCAACCTCTAGGACGCTTTTCGGATAAAATATCGGCTTACGGCCAAGAAGGAAAACATCATGCGTATCCCATTTCTCGCGCTTCTCTGCCTGCTGTCAGTCTCGGCGCATGCAGCCGAGCCCAAGGGACTCGAACCGCTTCCGGATGCTGTGCCGCCCATCGTGGGCAGCGACAAGCAACCCGAAGTGACCTCGAAAGAGAAAAACGGGGAAAAAATCGAGGAATATCGCATGCACGGCCACCTGTACATGATCAAGGTCACGCCCGCCCATGGCCCTTCCTACTATCTCGTCGACATGAAGGGCGACGGCAAGTTCGTGAGGCAGGCGCCCCGCGATTCGAGCGTCCGACCGCCCATGTGGGTCATCCACCGTTTCTAGTCCGATGTCCGTATTCACCACCGTCACGCCGGAAGAGCTTTCCGTCTGGCTGGAAAACTTCGATCTGGGCAGGCTTTCCGATCTCCAGGGAATCGCTTACGGAATCGAGAACACCAACTATTTCGTCACCACGACGCGCGGCCGCTATGTGCTCACTCTTTTCGAGAAGCTCAGGCACGAGGAACTCCCTTATTACCTCAACCTGATGGCGCACCTCGCGAAAGGCGGCATCCCCTGTCCGAGACCGATTCCGGACCACGAAAACCGGATCCTCGGCACCCTGAACGGCAAGCCAGCCAGCATCGTCACCTGCCTTTCCGGAAAATCTGTCGAGCATCCGGATGCGCAACATTGCAGTGAAATCGGCGCGATGCTCGCGAAAATGCACCTTGCCGGGGAGACCTATCCGGAAAGGATGGAAAATCCCAGGGGGGCGTCCTGGTGGGAGAATGCGCTGGGCGAGATCCTGCCGCATGCGCAAGCATCGGAAGGAAAGCTTCTGGGGGAGGAAATCCTGTTCCAGGCGAGGCATTCATGGGAAGAACTTCCTGCGGGCGTCATCCATGCCGATCTTTTTCGCGACAATGTGCTGTTCGACGGGAAAAACATCGGCGGGCTGATCGACTTCTATTTCGCCTGCAACGACAGCCTGCTTTTCGATGTCGCAATCACGGTGAACGACTGGTGCATGGATTCCTGCAGGCTGGACGAAGAAAGAACCCATGCCTTCCTTCGCGCCTATCACGAAATCCGCCCCTTCACCGCGAAAGAGCGGGAAGCATGGCCGGTGCTGCTGAGGCGGGCCGCGCTGCGCTTCTGGGTCTCGCGCCTCTACGATTATCATCTGCCGAGGCCGGGAGAACTCACCCATGCCAAGGACCCGGACCATTTCAGGGCGATCCTGGAAGGACACAGGGCAGACCTGGATCCGCCCTGGGTCTGATTCAGAAGGTGAGGGTCTCCCCGACCTTCATCACATCGAGCTTTGATTTCGATTTGTCGGCTTTCAGATCCTTCGCGAATTCTTCCGGCGTCCCGGTCAGGACGGGAAAAGTTCCGTAATGCATCGGGATCACCACTTTCGGGTTCACCAGATTCACGGCGAGCGCAGCGCGTTGCGGTCCCATGGTGAAATGGTCTCCGATGCAGGCGAGCATCACGTCTACCTTGTGGAATTTCGAAACCAGCTTCATGTCCGAAAAGAGGTCGGTATCCCCGGTGTGGTAGATGGCAGGACCGTTCTTCACCAGGATCAGGAATCCGCCCGGATTTCCGCCCATGTGAATTTCCTTTCCGTCGGGAGAGGTCACGGAAGAGCTGTGAATCGCGGGAATGAAGGCGATGTCCACCTCCCCGCCCAGAAGATGAATTTCTCCCCCGGAATTTCCGAGCGTGTCAAATCCCGCCTGATCCTTCGGATATCCCGCGTATTTCACCAGGCTCGTTCCCAGATCGAAGGTTGAAACCAGTTTCGCCCCGGTCTTTTTCGCGATCTCGACCGCATCCCCGACATGATCGAAATGTCCGTGCGTGATCAGGATGAGATCGACCTTGCCGAGCTTCTCCAGGTCTTCCTTGCCATTCTTGTTGGCAGGATTGGTGATCCACGGATCGACGAGCAGCACATGGCCTTGCGGCGTCACGATCCTGAATGCGGAATGGCCGTACCAGGT
>JABEVD010000037.1 GCA_013044025.1 Burkholderiales bacterium | reverse complement strand
TTGTCATCCTCCACCGTCCTGCGCGCCGCATTGGGGATGTATGTGGTTCAACAAACAACTGTGACATAGCCAAAACGTTGGCCTTCTGCAGGGAAATCCATTCCTCTGCGACCTTGACGCGAGGCATGCAAGTACCACTGTGTCCGAATCGTGTATAAATGGACATGGACAGGGAGGGATCATGAAGCAGGAAAAATGGCATTTGCAGGAGCAACCGGAGCTCGAAGCGGGCGAGCGCCTGATGCGGGAGGGAAGGCGGGAAGAGGCGGAAGCCTGTTTCAGGAAAGCGATCGAAGCCGATCCGCAAAACGCGGTCGCCTGCGCCAATCTCGCGCTGATCCTCGATCAGTCCGGAAAGTTCGACGAGGCGGGGATTTTTCATCATCGTGCCGCGCTGCTCGATGCCGATTCGGCCGAGATCCGCTTCAATCTCGCCAATTATTTAGCAGTACGGGACTTTTCGCTGGCGCGGGACGCCTATCTGGAGACGATCCGCCTGGCGCCGGATCATTTCGGCGCATGGCTCAATCTGGGCAACCTGCTGTTCGATGCGGGTTATGTATCGGCTGCGAAGACCGCCTATACGGCTGCGGCAACCCATCACCCGGGAGAAGTCTCGCCGCTCGTCAATCTTGGAAACGTCCATCTCCAGATGGAGGAAGAGGAAGAAGCGAGAGAGAAATTCGAGGCGGCGCTCGCCCTCTCGCCTGACCTTGCCGAAGCGCATCAGGGGCTCGCCTCGGTATTCCACCGCCAGGGAGAGCCAGCTCTGGCCGTCCTCCACCGGGAAAAGGGCTACCGACCCCGCCCGGTTTTCACCCTGCCTGCAAAAGGCAAGGGAATTCCGCTTCTGGTGCTCGCCTCTTCCCTGGAAGGGAACCTTCCCTGGCGCAGGCTCATCGATGCTGCGGTGTTTTCGGCCACCGTGGTTGCGGTGGAATACCTCGATGGGGTGACCCTGCCCGAGCCCAGGCTGATCTTCAATGCGATCGGGGATGCCGATCTTTGCCGCGAAGGATTGCAGATCGCGGCTTCCCTTTGCGGCAGGGTTCCTGTGATCAATGCGCCGGATGCGGTCCTCAATACTGCGCGGATGGAGAATGCGCAAAGGCTTTCGAAACTGCACGGGGTGATCACGCCCGGGATGAAGCTTTTTTCCAGGAAGGAATCTTTCGCAGGGCCTTTCCCGATCCTGGTCCGTGCGCCAGGATTTCATGGCGGAAATCATTTCCGGATGGTCGGGAATCCTGAAGAGCTGGAATCTGCGCTGCAAACCATGCCCGGGGAGGAATTCATCGCCATGGAATGGCTCGATGCAGGATCGCCGGACGGATATTTCCGCAAATACCGGGTGATGCTGGTCGGCGGCAGGCTCTATCCTCTGCACATGGCGGCCTCCCGGAACTGGAAGGTGCATTATTTCAGCTCGGAGATGGCGCAAAATCCTGCCCTTCGGGAAGAGGAAGCGGAATTTCTTCGCAGCTTCGAGTCTGTCCTCGGAAAACGCGCGATCAGCGCCCTGGAGGAAATCGGTTCCATGCTGGGGCTCGATTATGGCGGGGTGGATTTTTCCCTGGACGGCGAGGGAAATCTGCTCCTTTATGAAGCGAACGCCACCATGAGCATCGTTCCGCCCCCGCCGGATCCGCTTTGGGATTACCGGCGCGATGCCTTCTCCAGTGTCCACCAGGCGGCAAGAATGATGATGACCGAAAAGCTCTATTCCTGAAGGATACAATTTGATACTTCCCGCCTCATCATCCCGTCGTATCATTTTTTCTTCACTCTGACGCAAGGAAGGCGGGCGAAATTCGAGAATTTGCGAACGAAGGCGGCATCGTGCATCGCGGCCCGATCGCCGGGATTGCCGCTTGCGGTCCCTGGATCGCAACCGCGGGCTACGACAACCTGCTGATCCTCTGGGATTCGGCGTCGAGGCGCGCAGTCTCGAGAGCCTGTCACGATCATCTCGTCAACAGTTGCGAATTCAGCCACGACGGAAGCCTGCTCGTCTCCGCGAGCAGCGATTATTCCGCGAGGATCTGGGAAGTCCCTTCGCTGCGCCTCAAGGTCGCGCTCACCGGACATGGCGACGATGTGGATATGGCCGCCTTTTCTCCTGACGATTCGAGGGTCGCGACCTGCGCGCTCGACCGCAAGCTCAGGATCTTCGACCTCGAAGGAAAATGCCTCGCAGTGCTAGAAGGGCATACCGGCAACATCTTATCGCTTGCCTGGAGTGGCGACGGCAGCCGCATCGTTTCCTCCAGCGTCGATGGTACCCTGCGCGAATGGGATGCTGCGACGGGCAGGGAGATCCGCTGCAACGACATCGGGGTGAGGACCGATACCGTGCAGATCGACGCATCCGGCAGGATCATCGCAGGCGACGACAGGGGAAGGATCCTGCTCGCGGCCGAAGGACGGCTCCATGCCTTCGATGCGCACCGCGCCGGAATCAAGAAGCTGGTGTTCGAGGAGGAATCCGGCATCCTGGTTTCGCTGAGTTACGACCGCACTTTGGCGATCTGGAACAGCAGGGGGGCTGCGCTCGTCGAGCTTGCGAGAAGCGAGCTTCCCGCCTGCGTCTGGGCGAGGGCGGCCGCGCTTTGCGGAAAACACCGCGTCGCGGCGGGCACATTCGGCTCGACTTACGGCCTTTACGACTGGTCCGAAGGAAAATGGGATCTCGAAGGATGGAAGCCGGACGAGAGCCTGAATGCAGTGGCGGTGAGCGAGGAAGGCATCCATTCGATCGGCGATGCGGGAATCCTTTTCACCGAAGGCGTTCCGCAGCAAAATCTCGGCAGCCTCTGCAATTTCCTCCTTCCCTTCGGGCAAAGGCTTCTCAGCGGCGGGCAGCTCGGCGTGCTGTACGACGCGAAAACCGGCGAAAAGCTCCATACCCATCACTCTCCCTTGAATTGCGCGGCGAGTTTTTTTCGATCCGGCCTGCCGCATGTCGCAGTGGGAACCTATACCGGCGAAATCCTGGTCTTCGCTGAAGAAAGCGAGGGACTTTCCCTCGTCTCGACCCTGAAGGTCTACGGCAATGCGGTGAAGGGGCTCGCCGCCTCCCGCGACAGGATTTTCTCGGTCTGTGCTTCGACCGATATCGCCTGGCACGACCTTGCCGATTTCAGCCTGGTGCGCAGGGTGGAACATGCTCACGAAAGAATCGCCAATGCCTGCTGCCTGGCCGGAGAAAACGGTTTCGCGAGCGTGGGGCGCGACAGGGTGTTGCGGATCTGGACCAGTGATGCAGACGAAGCCTATCCCAGTCCGCATCCGAATTCGGTCAAATGCATCGCGGCGAGCGGGGACGGGCGGATCCTGATGACGGGCGCCTATTCCGGCACGCTGGCAGGATTCGATCTGAAAACCAGGCGCTGGATGCGGATGACCCGCCCCACCGCATCGGGCATTTCTTCCATCGCTTACGACCCCGGCGGATTTTTCGTCGCAAGCGCCTATGACGGCAGACTTTACAAGGCACAGATCCAATGAAGAAGATCCTCTTTTTTCCGGCCAGCCTGCGGCGCGGCTCCCACCAGAGAAGGCTGGTCGGCCATCTTTGCGGATTGCTGGGCGCAGGATTCGAGTACGATATCGTCGAGGCAGGAGAAATCGACCTGCCGATCTACAACCAGGATCTGGAAGGAAATGCATCGATCGTCGATGCGCTCGTCCCGCTCGGCGCACGCTTCGCTGCAGCAGATGGCCTGGTCGTTTGTTCTCCGGAATACAAGGCCCATGTCTCCCCCTACCTCAAGAACACCGTGGACTGGCTCTCCAGGATCCCGAGGCTCGCCCCTTCCGAACCCTATCCGTTCAGCATGAAGCCGCTGCTCCTCGCATCCGCCTCCACCGGCTGGACGGGCGGAGTGCTGGGGCTCCAGGATGCCAGAAAGATCTTTTCCTATCTCGGTTGCCTGGTCCATCCAGGGCAGATCTGCGTATCCAGCGCGGACCACTGGGCGCAAGGCGATTCATACCGGTTCTCGGAGGAATTCGCCGCCCATGTGCGCAACATGATGGAAAGTTTCCTGTCTCTGGTGGGAGTCTCGCATGACTGAATGGTGGCATTCTCCGAAATTCGCAGGCGCGCTTTGCGGCACCATGAGCGACCGGGAAAGGCTGGGCCTTCCGGAATGCTTCTTTCCTTGCAGATTCGACGACATCGGCGAGACCTGGCGGAGGCTTGCAGGGCTGGACCGGGCGGAATTGTGCGCGATCGTCGAAGATCGCGCTTCCTGCCTTGCGGATCGGTATGCGGCCGGGAATCTGCTCGCCCTGCTGGGGGATCCCAGAATCGACCCGGCATCGCCCAGGATGCTGGATATTCCCGGCGGGGAAGTCGAAATCGGGCTTGACCAGGCCGAAGTCGATGCGGTGATGGAAAGGTTTTCAGGTCTCGGCCTCGACAGGAAATGGATCCTCAAGGAATGCCCTTCCCATCGAGTCCTGCTGGGAAACTACAGGATGGCGAAATACCCGGTCACCAATTTCGAATATCGGATTTTCCTGGAACAAACCGGGCATTCCGAAATTCCGGACAGTTGGGCATTCCGGCGTTATCCGCAGGAAAGATCCAACCATCCTGTCTTTACCGTGAGCGCGCAATCGGCGGACGCTTATGCGCGCTGGCTCTCCGGGCAAACCGGGAGGCGCTTGCGCCTGCCCACCGAAGCCGAATGGGAGCATGCCGCGGCAGGGCCGGATCGATTCGAGTTCCCCTGGGGGAACGAATTCCTCGCGGACCGATGCAATACGCTGGAGACGGGCATTCTGTCCACCACCCCGGTCGGAATGTTCCTGGAGGGGAATTCACCTTTCGGAATCGCCGACATGGCCGGCAATGTCGAGGAATATGTCTCGGACGATTACCATTCCTATCCCGGAGGGGAATTCGTGAGCGATCATCTCGTCGAGAAGAACGGCAACTACCGGGTGGCGCGGGGAGGGGGCTTTGCAAGGATGCGCGATCTTGCCAGGACGAGGAGAAGGCACGGGCACAATCCCGCCTCGAAAACCTATGCGATGGGGTTCAGGCTGGCGGAAGATTGCTGATCGATCAATACCCTGCAGCGCGATGAATATTCCTCAGCGATCCTTTCGGCTTCCCCGATCGATGCTGCGACAGCCATGACATAGCCCAGCCTGTCGGTGTTGTCGAACGGCGGCCTCACCCAGTCCCCGGGCTTTTTCAGCATCTCGACTGCGCAAATCGCAGGATCCTGCTGTTCGGGCAGGTCGATTTCGCGGAGGATTCCTGCTTCGCTCGCCACCACCCATCTCGATGCCGCGTAGAGCCCGGTATCCTTCGATTCCGGAAGGATGCCGAGATGCAGGTTCACGACGTCGGAATAGACCGATCTGCCGAGGGCCAGGCCGAGAAGCCTGGGAATTTTCGCGCCGATCAGCCTGGCATTGACTTCGACGAGATACAATCCTCTTCTGCGACGATGACTTCGGTGTGCGCCGCTCCGAAATCGAAGCCGATCGCATCGAGTATCGAGAAAACATAATCCCTGATTGTTTCCGTGTCGAATCTCGAAGCGGGGAAGCTGCTTCCCCGGATGGCGAAAAAGGGCGGAGGAAAGAAAACCTTGTCGTTGATGCCGAGAAAGCGGTGTTTTCCTTCCAGGGTGAAGGTTTCCACCCCGATCACGACGCCTGCGACGAAGCGCTCGACGAGCAGCCTGTCGTTCGCCCGGACGCCGAGCCCGTAGTCGGTCCTGCAGGGAAGATAATTTGCGAAAAGCGTTCTTGCCGGTTCGAAATCGCGCTGCGAGCGGAAGGTCACGATGTTCTGGGAACCATAGCCGTCGCAGGGCTTGATGAGGAGCGGAAAGCCGATTTTTTCGACTGCGGCGGAAAGTTCCGCGTTGGACGTGGCGAGCTCGAATTCAGGCTGGACGATTCCGCAAGCGGCGAGCCTTTGGCGCACCTGGTATTTGTCCCGGACCAGGGCAGCGGTCTGCGGCGACAGAAAGCGCAAGCCCAGTTTCTTCGCGAGCCGGGAAGCCTCGACGAGACGGATGTCGATCAGGCAGACGATGGCGTCGAAAGGCCTGTTTTGGTGGATGCAGAGCGCCTGCCTTTCGAAAGAATCGTAATCGAAAGGGGAGGTTTCGACGATTTCGCGGCAAAGCCCGAGCGCTTCGGAACCCGGTCTTCCGTGATAAAGCGAGCGGTCCGAAGTGAAAAAAGTGACTTCGTGGCCCTGAGCCACGGCATCGTTTACGATGTTGAAATCGTTCGCGCCCGGGACTTCGAGCAGCAGAAGGTGGGCCAGCCTAGGCTTTCACGTCGATGTTGTTGCCGAGCGGGCCGACCGGCTTGCTCGGAATCGGATTGGGCTGCTGGACGGGGGGTTGCTGCTGCAGGCTTTGCATTTGCTGCATCTGCTGCAGCGCGCTGACCGTGCTGGTGGCCGGGGTGCTGGAGACGCTTTGCATCGACATGCCCATGATCGTGATTCCTTTTTCAATCTACAAGCGGATTCTGGCACCAAGTCCCGCAAATTGCAATCGGCTTTGCAGGATTTTACTCCGCAGGGGAGAGGGGGAGAAAGATGCTGAAAGTGGTTCCGCGACCGGGTTCGCTCGACACTTCCATTTTTCCTTGATGCTTTTCGACGATGCTCCTCGCGAGCGAAAGCCCGAGCCCGGTTCCCTTTCCGACCGGCTTCGTGGTGAAGAAAGGTTCGAAGATGCGGTTGAGGTTTTCCTGCGCAATGCCGCAGCCGGTATCCGAAATTTTCACCACGATGCCGCCGTTTTCCGCAAGGGTGCGGATGGTGATGGTGCCGCGCCCTTCGATGGCGTGCGCAGCATTGACGAGGAGATTCATGAACACCTGGCTGAGCTGCTGGGGAAGACAGAGAATCTCCGGCAGGGAGCCGTATTCCCGGATCACGTCCGCCTTGTATTTGAGTTCGTTGTGGATGACGTTGAGGGTGGTGTCGAGATTGCGGTTGATGTCGGTCCATTGCCATTCGGATTCGTCCACATGGGAGAAATCCCTGAGATCCTGCACGATCCCCTTGACCCGGGAGATGCCTTCCCTGGATTCGGTCAGCAGACTGGCGAGATCCCCTTTCAGGAAATCGAGGTCGATCTCCTGCTTCAGCTTCGCGATCCTGGCGGAATTTTCTCCTTCGAGCGAGGGTTCGACCGATTCGTAGGCCTCGACCAGCTTCAGGATGTCCTCGATATAGGTCTTCAGGGTGCCGAGGTTGGACTGAACGTAGCCGATCGGATTGTTGATCTCGTGGGCGACGCCTGCCGCAAGCTGGCCGATGGCGGCCATTTTTTCCGACTGGAGCAACTGGTTCTGCGCTTCTTCCAGCTTTCTGATGAGGAGGAGCTGTTCCTCCTTCTCCCTTGAGAGCCTCGCGTTCGCCTCGTTGAGTTCCCGGGTTCTTTCCGCAACTCTTTTTTCGAGCTGGTCACGGGCGACCTTCATGATGAGTTCGGCTTTCTTGCGCTCGGTGATGTCGACGCAGGCGCCGACATGGCCGGAAAACTCGCCGCTGCCGAGAAACCTCGGCACGCCGGTTTCGAGCAGCCAGCGGTAGCTTCCGTTCTGCTTTTTCAGCCGGTATTCCGCAGTGTAGTGTTCCCTTGCGGAAAGGGCTTTCGAAATCGTCTTGTCCGCGTGTTCGAGGTCTTCCGGATGAACGTCCTTCTTCCATCCCTCTCCCCGGATTTCTTCGATCCGCTTTCCGGTGAAATCGAGCCAGGTCTGGTTGAAGAACACCCTGCCTCGCGCTTCTTCTTCCATCCAGATCAGCACCGGAACCTGGTCTGCGAGCGAGCGGAAACGGCTTTCGCTTTCCCTGAGCGCGGAAAGCAGGTTGCGCTCGGCGATTTCCTGGTCGAGCGCATGGGTCAGGAAGGCATCCCTGTCCTCGATCTGGCTGGCGTTTCTTCCTTCGAGCATGCGCATCATCGCCTTGTCCTCGCCCAGGATGTGATGCATGAGCCACTTGATGAGATAGTCGAGGATGGCGCTGGCGATCTTGGTGTCGGCGGACTCGAGCGCATCGTGCAGCTTCAGGACCATGCCCACGAATTCCCTGTGCTCCCTGCAGTGCCTCTCGTAATGTCTCGCCTCGCAACCCATTTCGCGCATCATTTTCTCTTCCGTGGAGAAATGGTATTTCGCGTAGTCGGCGAGGCTGCCGTACAGTCCGACGATGCTGGAGATTTCCTGTCCGACCGAATAGGCATGTTCCAGCTCGTTGATCATTTCGACGAGTTTCCTGTGCTGGGAATCCACCATTTCGTTGCCGACGCTGTAGGTTTCGTTCCATTCGAAGACGGCCATTTATTCTCCCCTCTTGCGCGCGCAGACGAAATGTCCGCGAATCGGACTGCCGGATTCCATGCGGATCGTGACTTCCTCGAAGCGTGCGATTTCGAACCCCTTCTCTTCGAGAATCTTGCGCAGGAAAGCGGGTGAATGCCGGTATCTCCCGCTGATGTCGAGCCGGTAAGGAACTTCTTCTTCCAGACATTCGGTGCTGAACAGGAACCATCCGCCGGGTTTGAGCGATGCTGCAACGAGGCCGATGACCGGTTCGAGGTGGCCGAGGTAGATCAAGGTGTCCATGGAGACGACGATGTCCCGGGAACCTGCATCCCTTTCCAGGAAATCGGAAAGATCGCTCCGGTGCAGCCGGTCGTAGATGCCTCTTTCCCGGGCTTTTTCCAGCATCTTTGCGGATAGATCCACTCCTTCGAGCAAGGAGGCATGAGGTTTCAGGGATGCGCCGGTGAGCCCGGTTCCGCAGCCGAGATCGAGAATGTCGAATTGTCCTGCGGGAAGCGTTTCCTCGAGAAATGCCTTCACCAGCGCAGGACCGCTGTATTTGAGCCTGCCAAGCACGTTGTCGAAGTTTTCAGCGAAGGCATCGAAAGTCCTTTCCACGTAATTTTCGCTGCAGCGCTCGGGAATTTCGTCCCCGCGGTAGGCGCAAAGAAGGTGGATCGGAACGGGATGGTCCGGTTCCTCGGCATGCCATTTCTCCAGCAGGGAACAGGCCTCCTCCATCTTTCCGGTCTCGTGCAGGGACTGGGCATGGACCATTTTCGAAAAACCCTTGCCATGGGATGCGGCGATGCCGAGCCAGTTTCTTTTGCGCGCATCCGCATGGCGTCCGAGGCGGAGATAGAGTTCTGCGAGCAGGAAATGGGCGTCCGCGATTTCGGGCGAGATTTCCGCAGCTTCGAGATAGCTCGATTCCGCCTGTTCCGGTTTTCCGGATTGTTCGCAGATCGCGCCGAGATTGGTATGGTAGAAATACTGCTGCGGATCGAGTTCGATGGCACGCCGCAATGCCTTTTCGGCCAGATGAGGATGGCCGAGCCCGGAATGGACCATGGCGAGACTGAAATGGCGTTCCGCATGCCCTTCATCGAGCGCGAGAGAAGCCTCCATTTCTTCGGCAGCTTCCGCAAGCCTTCCCTGTTGTTGCAGCAGGAATCCGAGATAATGCCTCGCTTGCGCCTTTTCCGGGAAATCCTCGACGAGTTCGCGGTAGAGGATTTCCGCAGCGGCGGTCGCGCCTGCGAGATGCTTTCCGGCCGCGGCATGGAGCCTTTCTTCGAATGCAGCCATTTTTGCCGATTTTTCTCCATGGGCGATACGGTCCGTGCAATGATGATTCATTTTTCCCTGAAAATCAAGGTGGTGGAGCTTGCCGCTGCCGCGGTCTTCAGCCCGGTTTAATGTTGCGAATTTATATTCACCTTCCCGATATGCAACTGGAAGCATGAACATGAAAAGAATATCGCTGCTGATTCCATCCCTTCTGCTCTGCCAGATGTCTTTCGCAGAAGAAGTCCCGGAGGTGCGTGAATCGGAAAAATGGAAATTCACCCTGGGCGCAGGCGCGGCCTTCGTTCCCCGCTACGAGGGATCGGCCACCCGCAGGGTGAGGGCGGTGCCGGTGTTCGAGGCAAGGAAGGGCAGATTCTTTGCCGGGGTTTCGGAGGGGATCGGCTATGACCTTTCCGAAGATCCCCGGTTTCATTTCGGTCCGAGGATCGGACTTGTTCCCTATCGCAGGCAGGATGCCGACGTGCGTCTCAACGGCACCGGCGACATCAACTGGGGCGCGGAGGCGGGCGGCTTTTTCGACGCGACTTTCGCTCCATGGTATGCAGCCTCGCGCTTCGGGGCAGGGCAGCGCGGCGCGAGACTGGAACTCGATGGCGGGCTGGAGAGGAACATCGGCCGATCCGACCGGATTCGAGCCGGTCTCGAAGTCAACTGGGCGAACGCCCGCTACATGCAGACTTATTTCGGCATCACGCCTGCGCAGTCTGCTGCGTCGGGAGGCGTGCTGACTCCCTACACGGCAAGTGCCGGAATCCGGAATTACGGCGCCAACCTGGGCTGGATGCATCAGCTCGGCGGAGGCTGGTTCACGCATGTCTCCCTGGGCATTCACCGCATCGGCGGCAGCGCGGCCTCAAGTCCGCTCACCATGAAGCGGACCATGGTCGGGACGAGCCTCGTCGCCGGATGCCGTTTCTGACGGGGTGCTGCGTTGATTTACCGGCGAGCGGGCTCAGTTCCGGACAAGGCATCCCTCCAGCTTGCGGCTGGCGATTTCCTGCATGCTGGCCTGAATGAGTCCGAATGGGGCAGGTTTCAGAAATACCGGAATTCCCTTTGGCACGCCGCCGCGCTTTTCGATTTCCTCTGCATCCAGGTCGGTGACGACGAGAATTTCGAGATCGTCGTAATCGCGGTTCTGGCGCAGTTTTCGGAGCAGCGCCACGCCGTCCATGGCGGGCAGATTGATGTCGATGATCATGATGTCGGGTTTTTCCGCGCCGATGGCGACCAGCGCATCGAATCCGTCGATCACGGTCCTGATCCGCACCGGAATGTTCCATCTGCCGATGGTGGCCTCGTACAGCCTGCAAAGCGCCAGATCGTCTTCCACCACGAGCACTTCGATCAAATTCTCTCTGGCGGGAATCCCTTCGAAGCGACGCGCTGCAAGCAATCCTTCCACGGATTTCCTGCTGACCCGGCGATGGCCGCCCGGCGTTTTCCAGGCCTTGAGACTGCCGCTCTCCACCCAGAGCTGAATGGTGCGCAGCGATACGCCGAGCATTTTCGAAGCTTCCCTGGTGGAGCAGACTTCTTCGCGATCCTTGCTGTTTACCATGGTGACAGGAGTTGCATTTATTATCAAATCATGATTTCATTATTTTCATATTTTGCCATTTCCGGGATCGGTTGGCAATTTCGAGGACCGCGACATGCCGAGCCGCAACGGTCCGGTTTCAGTCGGATGGAATTTCATGCCGAGGGGGACATGAATCGACGGCGATCAAACCGCCCCGAAAAGCGCGCCGGCCCCCCCGGTGAGCGCCATGGCGAGCAGCCCCCAGAAAGTGACGCGGGTGGCGGCCCGGATCATCGGCGCGCCTCCCGCTCGGGCGGAAAGCGCCCCCAGCACCGCAAGAAAGAGCAGGGAGCTTGCGCCGACCGCGACGATCACCGCATTTTTCGGAACCAGCATTGCGACTGCGAGCGGCAGGATCGCACCGACCGCGAAAGTCCCGGCCGAGGCGAGCGCCGCCTGGACGGGTTTTGCGGAAAGCGCCTCCGAAATCCCCAGTTCGTCCCTGGCATGCGCGCCCAGCGCATCGTGCTCCATCAGCGCAGTCGCCACTTGCGCCGCGAGTTCCGGATCGAGCCCCCTTTCCATATAGATCGAAGCCATTTCCCGGTGCTCGTGTTCCGGAAATTGTTCGAGTTCCCTTCTTTCCCGCTCGAGATCGGCCGCTTCGGTGTCCGCCTGGGAGCTCACCGAAACATATTCCCCTGCTGCCATGGACATCGCGCCCGCCACCACTGCGGCCGCGCCCGCTACCCAGATGGCCCTGGCGTTCGCCCCGGATGCGGCAACTCCGAGCACGAGGCTGGCAGTGGAGACGATTCCGTCGTTCGCGCCCAAAACCGCCGCCCTCAGCCAGCCGGTATGATGCGATCGGTGTCTTTCCGGATGTTTCATGGCTATATATTTATATATGAAGAAATCATGATGAGGGAATTGTGCTCGGAAAGCAATGCCGGGCAATCGTTTGATCGTCATGGACAAAACCTGATAGCATGAAATTCCCGGGCATCCGCCCGGGCTTGCAAATGGAGACATCGCCTTGCTCAATTTCAGCAAAATTTCGGAAAAACGCGTGCTCATCATCGACGACATGGAGGGAATGCGTTCCCAGCTTCGCATGTCGCTGTCCAGTTCCGGTTTCTCCAAACTGCATGTCGTGGGATCCATTCGCGAAGCGCTCGATCGTCTCGCCACCGGGCGTTACGACCTCATCCTGTGCGATTATCTGCTGGGGGAGGGTACAGACGGACAGCAGTTCCTGGAATACCTCCGCACCAACGATCTCATCAGCCGCAACACCCTCTTCATCATGATCACCGCGGAGCAGTCCTACGGAAAGGTGGTGGCGGCATCCGAATGCGAGCCGGACGATTATCTACTCAAGCCATTCACCGCCGCGCAGTTCAATCTCAGGCTGGAAAAGCTGATGGAGCGCCAGGAATACCTCATCGAAATCGACCGGGCCTCCGACAAGAAGAACTGGGCGAAAGTGGTCGCGGAGTGCGATGCTTTGCTCGCCCGCAAGGACAAATATTATTTCGATCTCGCCAAGATCAAGGGGTCCGCGCTGATGAAGGCGGGAAATCCGGGGCAGGCTGCCGAATTTTACAGGAGCATCCTCGCGGTTCGTCCGCTTGGCTGGGCCAAGCTCGGCCTCGCCCGCGCGCTGTCCATCCTGGGGGAAAAGTCCGAAGCCGAAAGCCTGGCCAGGAAGCTGATCGAGGAGATGCCGCAATTCATGGCGACCTACGATTTCCTCGGCAAGGTGGTGGCCGATTCCGGGGACAGAAATGGGGCGCTCGACATCCTGCAGAAGGCAAGGGAAATCGCGCCCGGAACCATGAGCCGGATCCGCGAACTGACTTCTCTCGCGGTCTCGACGGGGCAGCCGGAAATCGCGGAAAAGGTGATGCGGGAGACCTTGCAAAGGCACAAATATTCCCCGGTGAAACAGGCAGGGGATTATGTCATCCTCTCCAGGGCGCTCGTCGATCAGGGGAGAGCCGAGGAAGCGCTCGGCGTGGTGAAGGAGGCGAAGAAATCTTTCCGGGACGACCAGAGCAATGTGCTCCTTGCGACCACCGAGAGCAG
>JABEVD010000036.1 GCA_013044025.1 Burkholderiales bacterium | reverse complement strand
GATATTGGAGGCTTGCTTGCCCTTCGGTCCTTGCGTCACTTCGAAGCTCACTTTTTGCCCTTCCTTGAGGGTCTTGAATCCGTTCATGTTGATCGCGGAAAAATGAGCGAATAAGTCTTCTCCCCCATCGTCTGGCGTGATGAAGCCAAAGCCCTTCGAATCGTTGAACCATTTTACTGTACCGGTCGACATCTGTGCATCCTTAATAAAAAATAAAATCGGGTCGCCCCTATTTGCAGGGCCATGCACCATTGAAGCAATGCATGGCCCAAACTGATTTTCACTTAGTTTTTATGGCGAAGTCAAGCGCAGATTTCGAAATTTTCCGGATCTGTGTCATCCTGTCCACATCGAGAGTAATTCCCATCAGGGAACGGTCTTGTCGATCACGATGTGGATATTTTTCGCCCCGACCCTGACCGGATCGCTCATCCCCTGCAGGTCGCCGCTCTGCGGCATGGCGTTGCCGGATTTGGAGATCCTGGCGCCCACGACGACCTGATTGAAATCGGACAGCTTGAACATGGGCGCGACCGAAAGCGTGTCGTCGAGGGAGAATTTGAGCGGCAGTTCCTTCGCGGTGATTTTCAGGATCGCGAGCGGCATTTTGGGTCCGTTGACAGCCTGCGCGTAAATGAACAGGGTATCGTCAGGGTTCGCTTTCGCCGCGATCTCGGGCGAGATTTCGACCGTTCCCGAGACGCTCGCAGCTGCTGCCATCGGCTTGGGCGCATTCTTCGGCTCGGGAAGCGGATGGCCGCTGGCTTTGGCAGCCTGTCTTGCTTCCATGATGCCGTTCTCGACCGCCTTTGCGTCTTCGGAGCCTTCGGGGAGCTGGGAAAGGAGTCTGCTCCAGAGATCGACCACCTTCGCAAAATCCTTCTGCGCAAAAGCAATGGCCCCGCCCAGGGTCAATGCCTTGGGATTGTTCGGATCGATTTCGAGCGATTTTTCGTTGAGCTCGACCGCTTTCTGGCTCAGCCTGGTCGGATCGATCATCATCTCGCTTTCGCTGTATTCGGCGAGAATCTGCGCATCCCTGGGCAGCAGGGCGGAAGCATGACCGAATGCATCGGAAGCATCCTTGAAGCGCTTCAATACCATGTAGGAACGCCCCAGCATGGTCCAGCCTTGCGCATCCTGAGGATTTTTCTGGAGGCGCTCTGCAAGCTTCGCCACCATGGATTCGATCTTCTCCTGCGTGAATCCGCCGTTTTCAGCGGAAGGAGGGGGAGGGGGCGCTTCCTGCGGTCCCAGAAATTTCGGGTGACCGAGCTGCAGATAGAGGGCGACCGATACGACGGGAAGTATCACGCCGATGGCGATGGCGAGTTTCTTGGCTGCGGGGTTCCTGACCGGAGTTTCCTCGACGCTGACGTCTTCCAGAAGCCGTTTCTGGATTTCCTGCTTGCCCTGCTCGTACTGTGTTTCGTTGACCAAGCCGTTTTCACGGTCCGCTTCCAGTTCCTGGAGTTGCTGCTGGTAGAGGGAAATGTTGAGTTCGTTCCTTTCGACGTGGTTCCCTGATTTTTCCTTGCGGAGCAGCGGGGTGATGACGAAAAGGAGGGCGAGCAGGATGAGGATCCCGCAGATGGTCCAGAAAGCGATCATGAATTATGTTCCAGAAGCGACTTGGCGCGTTGTTCTTCGTCGGTGGTGAGTTTTGCGTCTTCGATCAGACCGCGTCTCTTCCTGATGGTGTAGAAGAGCACGGCAAGGCCGACTGCGAGGAAAGCGAAAGGCCCGTACCAGAGCAGCAGCGTGGTCGATTTGACGGGAGGATCGTACAGCACGAAATCCCCGTAGCGGTGAACCAGGTAGGCGACGATTTCCTTGTCGCTCATGCCCTTTTTCATCATCTCGCGGATTTCCTGCTTGAGGTCGAGCGCAAGTTCAGCCTGCGATGCGGCCAGCGTTTCGTTCTGGCAAACCAGGCAGCGCAAGGTCTCTGTCAGGTTCAGCATGCGCTTTTCGATGGCCGGATCGGCGGATGCCGGGGCTGCTTCCTGCGCGTGGACTGTGCCTGCGAGGGCGAAAAGCAGCGGAATGAGGTAGAAAAAGCGCTTCATTTCGACAGTTCCTTGATGAGCGGAACGATTCTTTCGTTGATCGTATTGACGGTGACGGGGCCGATGATCTTGTCGCGAATGATGCCGGTCTTGTCGATGATGTAGGTTTCGGGCACGCCGTACACGTCGTAATTGATTCCCACCCTGCCGTCGAGATCGGATACGCTGAGATCATATGGGTTGCCCATTTCGTTCAGATATTTCCTCGCGTCTTCGGGCTTGTCCTTGTAATCGAGGCCGATGATGGGCACCATTTTCCTTCCTGCGAATTCGACGAGCAGGGGATGCTCGTCCCGGCAGGATTCGCACCAGGATGCGTACACGTTGAGCAGCCAGACCTTGCCGAGCAATTCCTTGTTGGAAAAGCGCTGCGAAGGGTCGTGCACGTCGGTGAGGTCGAAGTTGGGCGCTGCCTTGCCGATGAGCGGGGAGGGAACCATTCTCGGGTCGCGGTGCAGACCGACGCCGAGAAACACCACCAGAATCAGGAAGAGTGCGAGCGGGATGACGAATTTCGCTTTCATTTGCTGGCCATTGCAGGTTGAAGATTGTCGGAGGTGGCTGCGTTTTTGGCCTTGATGGCCAGTCTGTAACGCCTGTCGGCCACGGCGAAAATGCCGCCGATTGCCATGATGAGGCATCCGACCCAGATCCAGTCGACGAAGGGTTTGTAATAGATCCTGACGCTCCAGGCGCTGTCACCGATCGGTTCGCCAAGCGATACATACAGGTCGCGGGTGATGCCGGGATTGATCGATGCGATGGTCATCATCATTCCGGATGCGTTGTAGCTGCGCTTTTCAGGATGCAGCATCAGCATCTTGCGTCCGTTTTCCATGACCGTGATGAATCCGCGGGTGGCCTGGTAGTTGGGCCCCTGTACGTCGCTGGTTCCGTCGAAACGGAAAGTGTAGGAAGCGATGGTGAGCGTGTCTCCCACATTCATCTTCACGTCACGCTCGGTCTCATACCCCTTGACCATGGTGACGCCGACGATGAACACTGCGATGCCGAGATGGCCGAGCAGCATTCCATAATAGCTGGGAGATTGACGGAAAATCGCGGCCGCCTTGTCCTCGGCATGACGGATCCGGTGCCAGAAGGAATGGAGCGACGAAAAGGCGACCCATGCTGCGAGCAGGAAGCCGAGACTGATGAGGGGCGTCCATTTGCCCATCGCGATGGGCAACAGGGCGGCGGTCGCAACGCTCGCGCCGAAAGCCCATTTGAGCCTGGAAGCGAGGTCCGGAAGGCTGGCCTTTTTCCAGCTCGCAATGGGTCCGAGTCCCATCAAAAATACCATCGGCACCATGAGCGGAACGAAGATCGCGTTGAAGTAGGGCGGGCCTACCGAGATCTTGCCCAGATGCAGCGCATCGACCAGGAGCGGGTACAAGGTGCCGAGCAGCACGGAGGTTGCCGCCACGGCGAGCAGCACATTGTTGGAGAGCAGCAATGACTCCCTGGAGACGACGTCGAATTTGCCGCCCAGTCCCACTTTCGGCGCGCGCCATGCGTAGAGCGCAAGCGAGCTTCCGATGACGGTGACGAGGAAGATGAGGATGAACATGCCGCGGCGCGGATCGGTCGCGAAGGCATGCACCGAAGTGAGCACGCCCGAGCGCACCAGGAAGGTTCCGAGCAGGCTGAGAGAGAATGCGGCAATTGCGAGCAGCACAGTCCAGCTCTTGAAGCTGCCGCGCTTTTCGGTGACTGCAAGGGCATGCATGAGTGCGGTGCCCACCAGCCAGGGCATGAAAGAGGCGTTTTCGACCGGATCCCAGAACCACCATCCGCCCCAGCCGAGTTCATAATAGGCCCAGCCGCTGCCGAGCGCGATGCCGAGCGTGAGGAAGATCCAGGCGGTGGTGGTCCAGGGGCGTGACCAGCGCGCCCAGGTCGCATCGAGCTTTCCGGAAAGCAGGGCGGAGATGGCGAAGGCGAATGCGATGGAGAATCCCACATAGCCCATGTAGAGCATCGGGGGGTGGATCACGAGACCGGGATCCTGAAGGAGCGGGTTCAGGTCTGCGCCGTCTTCGGGCACCGGGAAGACGCGGGCGAAGGGATCGGAAGTGAGCAGCATGAACAGCAGGAAGCCGACGCTCACCAGTCCCATCACGCCGAGCACGCGCGCGATCATTTCATCGGGCAGATGGCGGCTGAACACGGTGACCGCGATCGACCAGATGCCGAGAATGGTGACCCAGAGCAAGAGAGATCCTTCATGCCCACCCCATTCCGCCGCGATCCGGTAATGGAGCGGCAGATGCGAATTGGAATGCTGTGCTACATAGAGCACGGAGAAATCGTTGTTGATGAGCGAATACACCAGGGCGCCGAAGGCGATGGCGACGAAAACGAATTGCCCTTGCGCAACGGGTTTTGCGATGTTGGTGAGGGTGCCGATGCCCTTGTGCGCACCATACAAGGGAACTGTGCCCTGCACGAGCGCGAGCAGCAGCGCAAGGATCAGGGAAAAATGGCCAATTTCCGGAATCATGGGTTCTCTCTGCCTAAAGTGGGGTCTTGGATGCTTTGGCTGCCTTGGCGGCCTTCAGTTCGCTCGCCACTTCGGGCGGCATGTAGTTCTCGTCATGTTTGGCGAGCACTTCGTCTGCGACGAATTGTCCGCTGGAATCGAGTTTTCCCTGGGCGACCACGCCTTTTCCTTCCTTGAAAAGGTCGGGAAGGATGCCCTTGTAGGTGACATTCATGTTGTTCCTGGTGTCGGTCACCACGAAATGCACGGTGAGTCCGTCGTTTTCACGCTTCAGCGAACCCTTTTCCACCAGGCCACCGATGCGGAAGGTGTGGCCGACCGGCGCCTGTTTGTCGACCACCTGGGTCGGGGTGAAGAAAAAGACCAGATTGCTCCTGAATGCATTCATGACGAGGGCCACGATGATGCCGATGCCCGCGAGTCCTGCCAGGATGAATACCATTTTCTTGTGACGCGACTTCATTTGTTTCCCCGGTGTTCGTTCAGCTTCTGGATCTGACCCAGACGTTTCAACAAAGTTCTCTTTCTCAAGGATAATTGCACCAGCTCGAAGGCAAGCAGCGCGAAAGAGAGGCCGAAGGAGCTCCATACATAGAAGGCGTAGCCACCCATGTGCAGGAATGCGGAAAAGCTGCCCCAGTTCATTTCATTTCCTTCATGAGATCCGATACCCAGGTGGAATTGCGTTCCCTTTCCAGGATGATGAGCCTCACCCGGTACAGCGCCACCGCGATGGTGTACATCCAGCAGGCAAGCGCCATGATCAGCATGCCGAGAAGCATGGTGTGCGCCATCGACGGTGCCTTGGTGAGACTGATGGAAGCGCCCTGATGCAGCGTGTTCCACCATTTCACGGAAAAATAGATGATGGGCACGTTGATCACGCCGACCAGCGCGATGAGCGCGCCTGCGCGGTCTGACCTTCTCGGATCGTCGATGGCGGCCTGCAGCGAGATGAAGCCCACATAGAGGAAGAACAGGATGAGCTGGGAAGTGAGTCTTGCGTCCCAGACCCACCAGGCTCCCCACATGGGTTTTCCCCAGAAAGAGCCGGTGAAAAGCGCGATGAAGCAGAACAGCGCGCCGGTGGGCGCCAGCGCCTGGGCCATCATGGCCGACAGTCTCGTGTTGAAGGCAAGGCCGATTCCGGCATAGGCCGCCATCACCACATAAATGAACATCGACATCCAGGCAGCCGGAACGTGGATGAAAATGATGCGATAGGCGTCGCCCTGGGTCGCATCGGTGGGGGCCACGAAAAAGCTGATGTAGAGTCCGATCGCGAACAGGATCGCGGAAAGGATTGCGAAACCCGGAAACATTTTTCCCGCAAGGCCATAGAATGTAACCGGGGCGGAGTATTTGTACCAGTTGATCTTGCTCAATTTGAACCCTTATTCCAGAGAGATGCGCAATGCCGAGGCGACAGCCTTGGGCGTTGCGAGCAATGCCAGCACCAGCAGGGCGCCGAGCAGGGAAAGGTGTCCCTGAGCGCCGATGCCCGAGGTGCTGGCGTCCACCGCGCCTGCCCCGAAGATCAGGACGGGGATGTAGAGCGGCAGAACCAGCAATGATACCAGAACCCCGCCTCCCCTCAAGCCCAGCGTGAGCGATGCGCCGATTGCGCCGACGAGGCTCAGCACCGGGGTGCCGAGGAGCAGGGAGAGGGTCAGTACCCGCAATGCCTCGCCTTCGATGCCGAACTGCAGTCCGAGCAGCGGGGACATCAGTACCAGCGGCAATCCGGTTGCGAGCCAGTGAACGACGACCTTGGAGAGCACGATGAGCGAAAGCGACTCGGGGCAGATCAGCATCTGCTCCAGCGTGCCGTCCGCGTGGTCGGCTGCGAACATTCTACCCAGGGAGAGCATGGTGGCGAGCAGGGCGCCCACCCAGAGCACGCCCGGGCCGATGGCTTTCAGAAGCTGAGGTTCGGGGCCGACTCCGAGCGGAAAAAGGCTGGTCACGATGACGAAAAAGAACAATGTCGTCAGAACGTCCGATTTGCGCCGCATGGCGAGCAGGAGGTCCCGCTTGATGACCCAGAATACGATGCTCATGAGGTAAGCCTGATTTCCTTGTAAATGCCGGCAGAGAGCTCCAGTTCCTGATGCGTGGTCATGATCAGCATGCCGCCGTTCTCCAGGTGGAGTTCGAACAGGGAGCGCATCAGGCCGATCGCATCGGTGTCGAGCGCGACGATGGGTTCGTCGAGAATCCATAGCGGGGTTTGCGCAACCAGCAGTCTCGAAAGCATCACCCGGCGACGCTGCCCTTGCGAGAGCACCTTGGTCGGCAGGTGTTCCCGGCCGAAAAGACCGATGCGCTCGAAGGCGTCCAGCGCATCCTTTTCCTCGACATCGAAGCCCGCGAGCCCGCAGGTGATTTTGAGATTCTCCATGGCGGAGAGTTCTTCCTTGATGCCGTTGAGGTGCCCAAGGTAAATGAGCGCGCGGTGATATTCCTCGTTGTTTTTGATATTGCGACCTTGCCAGGTCACCGTGCCTGCTTCGGGCAGCAGCAGGCCGCTCAACATCCTCAGCAGGCTGCTCTTTCCGCTGCCGTTGGGGCCTCGGACATGGAGAAATTCGCCCGGAGCGAGCCGAAAGCCCACGTCGGTGAACAAGATCCTGTCGCCTCGCATGCACGCGAGTTCGGTGGCTTCGAGCATGGATTCCGCAGTCAAAACCATTAGTATAGCGAATTCGAAGGTTGGGGGAAATGATTGTGGTTCCCGTTTGCAAATTTTTCGGAATGCGTTGCATTTTTGCAACGTTGTTGTTTTCCTTGTTGACGCAATTTTTTTTGCCATGTTATAAAGTCGCTGTTGCACGATTCTGTCTCGGAGGAGGGGGCGTGTAATGGGTGTAAAAGAAATTCACCGTCAATAAACAATTAGGAGTGAAACTATGCAATTCAAGAAAACGCTTCTGGCGGCATCGGCTCTGATGTCTGCTGCAGCTTGGGCACCCCAGGCTCACGCGATTCCCGCTTTCGCGCGTCAAGTCGGCATGGCCTGCTCGGCTTGCCACTACCAGCATTTCCCGGTTCTGAACAGCTTCGGTCG
>JABEVD010000007.1 GCA_013044025.1 Burkholderiales bacterium | reverse complement strand
GACTCATAAATGAGCGTGGCAAGCTTCATTTTCTCCTCGCACTGTTTCCTTGCGCTGATATCCCGCGAGACGCATAAGAGCATTGGTTGACCATCGATATCGATTCCTACGCTGCTGACCTCCACATCGATGGCTTGTCCATCCTTCCTTTTGTGCCGGGTTTCAAAGATGGAACCGGCTGCCATCGATTCCGGAATCTTTTCTCTTAGCGCAGGATGTGGCAAATGGATGTTCCAGTGCAAGGCGTTCATGCCCTGAACTTCCTCGGGAGCATAACCCAGCATCTTGCAAAATGATTCATTTGCCTCGATCAGGTTTCCCGATGGATCGAGAATATGGATTCCGTCCGGCGCGTTCCTGAGCAGGGTTTCATATTTCCTGAGTTCTCTTGTGAGCGCATTTTCCCGGGCGATTTCCCTGGTGAAATCCGTGAGCGTCGAAAAAGAACCTGCAAACTTTCTTTCGTCATCGAAAATGGGCGTGTCGGTTACCGAACACCAACATTCTATGCCGTCCTTGCGGCGAAACAGCCGGAGATAAATCCCGGAAATTCCGGCGCTTCTTTTCTGCATTTCATCCAATTGCGACGGGTCATCCTTGTCGAAAACAAAATGCATGACGGATTCCCCGATCATTTCAGAAGGTTCATAGCCGAGCATGAGGCATATCGAGGAATTCACGTAGGTCGTCGTGAACATCGAGTCGACAATCCATATCCCTTCCTTGGTCGCCTCAACGACCTGCCGGCACCATTCTTCGGGCAAATGAAAATCGGTCAGGTTTTCATTCGTCATCTCTTATCCCTCCGGAAAATCCTGGCTTTTCGCGCTTTTGCCAGGATAGCGAAAACTCGGCTCCAGCCCGTGAAAGGTCGAAGCTGCATCGCATCAGATGAATCGGTAAAATCGAAGGCAGCCGATTCAGGGGCCACGCTTCGGTCCTGCTTTCGAGTTTCGGAACTCGATCAGCGTGTACTTTCACTCCCATGGCGCGACTGATTCAATCCTGCTCGGGAACCTCTGTCGCTTTATGGGTGCCATGATCTTCATGAAATATAGGGATGTTTTTCATGAATATTGATAATGACAACCATTCCGATACATAGATAGCACAGAATCTTCAAAATAGCTTCATATGGGGTATCGCTGCAGCCTGGCGGACTTATGCCCGAAATGAGATCATTTTACTCATTGAGACCCGATGGTAAGTGGCTTTCCGCTACATTGCGGCGGGCAGCCACCCGGACCACGATACGCTGGCCACTTTCCGGCGGCGCTTTCTGGATGAACTGTTCGTCCAGGTGCCGGTGAGGGCTCTGGCAATGAAGATGCTGAAATTGTGTATGATTCGGCATCCTCAAATCCCTCATGGGGTTCCGCCGGATCCTGCTGAGCGGACTCGATCAGGTCGCGGGTGAACGGAACTTGGTCTGCCTGATTCTTTCAAGTCCGAAGACCGCTAGATTTCGCTTCCGAGCATTTCGCGGGCGCCTGCGTGTTCCGGGCGGTTGGTGAAGAGCGCGATCGATTCCACGTGGGAGGTGTGCGGGAACATGTTGATGACGCCGGCTGCCTGGAGCGTGTAGCCTTTTCTGTGCACCAGGATCCCGGCATCCCTGGCGAGGGTCGCCGGGTCGCAGGAGACGTAAACGATGCGCTCGGGCGTTTCCTTCTCGTCGATCGATTCGACGAGCTCCTGGGCGCCTGCCCTGGGCGGGTCGATCAGCATCTTGTCGAATCCGCCCAGTTCCGCGAATTTTTCCCGGTTCATCCTGAAAAGATCGGCAGCCAGGAAACTCGCGTTCAGGATTCCGTTTGCCTGCGCATTTTCTCTCGCCCGTTCGACCAGCGTCTCGCTGCCTTCGAATCCGACCACGGTGGCCCCTGATCTTGCGATCGGCAGCGTGAAATTGCCGAGCCCGCAGAAAAAGTCTGCAATGCGCTCGGTGGGGTGAGGGGCGAGCAGCGAAACCGCACGCTTCACCATCGCGCGGTTGATCGAAAAATTCACCTGGGTGAAGTCCGAGGGGCGGAAAGGCATCTCGATGGCGAATTCCGGAAGGGAATAGGAAAGGGACGCTCCGGCTTCAGGATGAAATGGACGGATCGTGTCCTGCCCGCCCGGCTGGAGATAGAGATGGACGGAATTTTCTTCCGCGAATTCCCTCAGGGCTTTCTCGTCGGCAGGAGTGGGCGCATCGAGCACCCGCATCACCAGCACGTCTGCCTGATCCGTTGCCACCACCTCGATTTGCGGAATCTTCGCCCGGATCGAAAGTTCTCCCAGGGTTTTGCGGAGCAGCGGAATCAGTTTCGAGATCCGCGCAGGCAGCACTTCGCACCGATCCATGTCCATGACATAGCGGGTGCGTTTTTCGTTGAATCCGACCAGCAGCCCGCCTTTCTTCTCCACATACCGCACCGAAAGCCTCGCCCTGCGTCGGTATTCCCAGTACGGGCCGTGGATCGCGGGTAAAACGAGGAGCGGCTTCACCCGCCCGATGTGCCAGAGCGCATCCTCCAGCACCCGCTGCTTGGATGCGACCTGCGCGGACGCTTCCAGATGCTGCATGCTGCATCCGCCGCAGGCGCCGAAATTCGGGCATTTCGGCTTCACCCGGTAAGGGCTCTCGCGGAGCATTTTCGAGATGTTCGCGAAATCGACTTTCGGTTTTTTCTTGAATACCGAATATTCCACTTCCTCTCCGGGCAAAGCGCCGTCGACGAATACCGCTTTTCCCTCCTGATGGGCGACGCCCCTTCCCTCGTGGTCGAGGGATTCGATTCTGATTGCCTTCATTTGCCTTCCCGTATTTTTGCCTTTTTCGGAACCTTTTCGATGTCCCATGCGGAGATCGCCCATTTCCAGAAATCCGCGATGTCCGCTTCGCGAAGTTCGCAAGGCGGATTTTGCCCGAGAAATTCGAGCGCCCTGAATAATACCTCCACGCCCGCTTGCGCAGGCTGCGCTTTGGTCTGCTTGGAGAGCTTTTCCCCGGCCTGATCGACTGCGACCGGCAGATGGGCGTATTGCGGGGAATCCGCGCCCAGCAGCCTTTGCAGGTAAATCTGGCGCGGCGTGGAGTCCAGAAGGTCTGCTCCCCGCACCACATGATTCACACCCTGGTCGATGTCGTCGACCACCACCGCGAGCTGGTAGGCGAAAAATCCGTCCGCCCTGAAGAGCACATAATCTCCCACCTCTCTCGCGAGGTTTTGCGAAACCTTTCCCTGGATCCTGTCGACGAAGGCAATTTCCCTGTCGGCCACCTTCAACCGCACCGCGCGCGCAGGACCTTTCGCCCCATTCCGGCAGGTTCCGGGGTAGATCCCCGAATAATCCCGCCTCGAGCAGGAGCATTCGAAGGTCATCGGGGACAGGCTCGCGAGCGCTTCGCGGTAGAGCGCCTTGCGACGGCTTTGCACCACGATTTCGTCGTCCCATTCCATGCCGAGCGCATCCAGCAGGCGCAGAATGCCGGAGGCTGCGCCTTGCTCGGTCCTCGTCTCGTCGACATCCTCCATCCTGACCAGCCATTTTCCGCCGCAAGCCCTGGCATCCAGATAGCTTGCAGCAGCCGCGATCACCGAGCCGAAATGCAGCGGCCCGGTCGGGGAGGGGGCGAAACGGCCTACGTACAGAATATCCGACATGACCAGACATTTTGCCATGGACCGGCCTTGCTTGTCGCCATGCGCTGTCCTATAAAGAATCCAGGATTCCCTGGAAGGAGAATGCCATGCTGGATGTGCAAAGAATGACCACGGACGACCCTTTCGGCTTCCTGTCTTCCCTCGGAGAGTGGAATGACGGGATCGCGTTGCGTTTCGCCCGGGAAGAGGGCATCGGAATGACCGAAGAGCATTGGGAAGTCATCCGGTTGCTCAGGAACCACTACCGCCTGTATGGAAACGACCTGAGCGGTCCCAGGCTGCTCAATGCGCTTTCCGAGCCGTTCGGGATGAGGGGTGGCAAGAAGCATCTCTACGAGCTTTTCCCGGGCGGGCCGATCAGCCAGGGATGCAGGATCGCGGGCGTTCCTCCTCCTCCCTACAGCGCGGATCCTTCCTTCGGCAGCATCGAATAGTTCACTTGCCCGCAGGGAGATCTTCCGCCGGTTTCGGCGTGAATCTGGCGAGAAAGATTCCGAGTTCGTAGAGCAGCCAGAGCGGCAATGCCAGCATGGTCTGCGACACCACGTCCGGCGGGGTGAACAGCGCGCCGATCACGAAGGCGCATACCACGAAATAGGGGCGGATTTCCTTCAGCTTCTTTACTTCGATGAAGCCCATCCTGACCAGGATGATGACGATGATCGGCACTTCGAAAGTGACGCCGAAGGCGATGAACAGGGTGAGCACGAAATCGAGATATTTCCCGATGTCGGTCATCATCGATACACCTTCCGGTGTGACCTTGGTGATGAAGCCGAATACCACCGGAAACACCAGAAAATACGCGAAGCTCATCCCGCAGAAGAAGAGGAAAGTGCTGCCGACGATGAGCGGGGCGACCAGCTTCTTTTCGTGGGAATAGAGGCCGGGCGCGACGAAGGCCCAGAGCTGGTAGAGGGTATGGGGCAGGGTGACGAGGAAGGAGGCCATCAGCGCGATCTTCATCGGCACCAGGAAGGGCGTGGTCACTTCCGTAGCAATCATGCTGCCGCCCTTGGGAAGGTGGGCGAGCAAGGGGTGCGCGAGGAAAGTGTAGAGTTCCCTCGACCAGGGAGCGAAGCACAGGAACACGACGACGATGGCCGCGAAGATCCGCATGAGGCGGGTCCTGAGTTCGATCAGGTGGGAAATGAGGCTCTCTGAAGTGCTCATTTTTCGCCGAAATCGATCTTCATCTGCCTGGGATCTTCTTCCGGCTGCATTTCAGGCGGATCTGCAGGGGCGGGATCGGAAGATTTCTTCACGTTCTCGAGTTCGATGCGCATGTTCGATTCCACGCTCTGGAATCTCTTCTCGTATTCCATGGCGCGGGTCCTGAGCTCGGCTTCCAGCCGCATCGCGTTTTCCCTGGCTTCCTCGCGCATGCGGTTGATTTCCTCCATGTTCGCCTCGCGCTGCAATTCCGTTTTCACGTCGTTGACATAGCGCTGCGCGCGCCCGACCAGCAGCCCGATGGTGCGGGCGACCTTCGGCAGGCGCTCGGGTCCCACCACCACCAGCGCGACCACGCCGATCAGCAGCAGCTCTGAAAAACTGATGTCGAACATTGGATCAGGATTTCGCCTTTTCCTTCACTTCGCCTTCGATGGTGTTGGCGTTCGAAGCCTGTCCGAGCTTGGCCTGATCTTCGTCGATTCCGGCCATCCCTTCCTTGAAGCCCTTGACCGCGCCGCCAAGATCGCTGCCGATGTTGCGGAGCTTTTTCGTGCCGAAAATGAGCAGCACGACCAGAAGCACGATGAGCCAGTGCCAGATGCTGAATGTACCCATGTTGAATCTCCCTCGGTTAGTTGCGTGCAAGCATCGGCGGAAGCCTGTTCCTGCCGCCCAAAATATGCATGTGAAGATGCATCACTTCCTGACCGCCGACACGTCCCGTGTTGACGATCGTCCTGAATCCGTCTGAAAGACCGGCCTGTTTCGCCAGAACCGGCGCGAGCACCATCATCCTGCCGAGCACCCTTGCATGTTCTTCGGTCGCATGGGCGAGCGATTCGATGTGGCTTTTCGGCACGATCATGAAATGCACTTCGGCCTGGGGATGGATGTCGTGAAAGGCGATGACATCCTCGTCCTCGTAAAGCTTTTTGCTCGGAATTTCGCCGCGAGCGATGCGGCAGAAGATGCAGTCATCCATTTTTCCTCCCGGCCTTTTCCACGTTGCCCGATACGCCTTCCCTTCTTTCCAGTTCCGCCAGCACGTCTTCCGGGCGCAGTCCGTGCCAGGAAAGCATCACCAGGCTGTGGAACCAGAGGTCGGCGGTTTCCCTGACGATGTGGAGTGTATCACCGTCCTTGGAGGCGAGCAGGGTCTCTCCCGCTTCCTCCGCAATTTTTTTCAGAATCGCATCCTGTCCCTTGCCGAAAAGCTTTGCGACATAGGATGCGTCCGGATCCCCGCCTTTCCTGGAATCGATGGTGTCGGCCAGTCTTTCCAGGATGCTCATGCGGGGGCTCCGTAGATTTCTTCCGGCGCCTTGAGCACCGCATCGGTTACCACCCAGTGACCGTTTTCCAGCTTCTGGAAGAAGCAGCTCTCCCTTCCGGTATGACAGGCGATTCCGCCTTCCTGTTCCACTTTCAACAGAATCACGTCCTCGTCGCAATCGAGGCGCATTTCGACCACATGCTGGAGATGCCCGGATTCCTCGCCTTTTCTCCACAGTTTCTTCCTGGAGCGCGACCAGTATACTGCGACATGATTTTTCGCAGTCAGCTCGAGCGATTCGCGATTCATCCAGGCCACCATCAGCACGCGGCCGGATTTCGCATCCTGCGCGATCGCGGGCACCAGTCCTTCGTTCGACCAGTTGATCTTGTTCAGCCAGTTTTCGTTCAAAGTCTCACCTCGATATTGCGGCGCGCCATGAATTCCTTGGCTTCTTTCACCGTGTATTCGCCGTAATGGAATATGCTTGCCGCAAGGACCGCATCCGCGTGCCCTTCCAGCACCCCCTGCGCAAGATGTTCGAGATTGCCCACGCCGCCGCTTGCGATCAGCGGAATGTCCACTGCATCGGAGACCGCGCGGGTGAGCGCGAGGTCGAACCCGTTCTTCGTGCCGTCCCGCTCCATGCTGGTGAGCAGGATTTCTCCCGCTCCCAATTGTTCCATCTTCACCGCCCATTCGATCGCATCCAGCCCGGTGGGACGCCTTCCGCCATGAGTGAACACTTCCCATTTTCCTTCGCCGGTCTTCTTCGCATCGATCGCAACCACGATGCATTGCGAACCGAAGCGGGATGAGGCCTCCCGAACAAGATCGGGGTTGGTGACGGCAGAAGTGTTGATGCTGACCTTGTCCGCGCCGGCATTGAGCAGGCGCCTCACGTCGGATACCTCGCGCACGCCTCCTCCGACGGTGAGAGGGATGAACACCTGAGAGGCCACGTCCTCGATGATTTTCAGGATCAGGCCGCGCTCGTCGGAGCTTGCGGTGATGTCGAGAAAGGTGATCTCGTCCGCACCCTGGTCGTCGTAGCGCCGGGCGATTTCAACGGGGTCCCCCGCATCCTGGAGGCCGACGAAATTGATTCCCTTGACCACCCTTCCCCCCGTCACGTCCCGACAGGGAATGATCCTTTTCGCGAGCGCCATCTTATTCGAGGAATTTCGGAGAAAGCTGATCGGCAAGATCCTGGGCTGCGCGGAAATCCAGCGTGCCTTCGTAGATGGCCCGTCCGGTGATCGCGCCCATGATGCCTTCCGCTTCGACCGAACAGAGCGATTTCACGTCATCCAGATTGGTGATGCCGCCGCTTGCGATCACGGGAATGGATAGCTCGCGCGCGAGGTTCACGGTGGCATCGATGTTGACCCCGGAGAGCATGCCGTCCCGGCCGATGTCGGTATAGATCACAGCTTCCACGCCGTAATCCTGGAAGCGCTTCGCGAGATCGACCACGTCGTGCCCGGTCACTTTCGACCAGCCGTTCACCGCGACCTTTCCTTCCTTCGCATCCAGGCCCACCATGATGTGGCCGGGAAACGCGTTGCAGGCGTCGTGCAGGAAACCCGGCGTCTTCACCGCTGCGGTGCCGATGATCACATAGCTGATGCCGTCGTCGAGATAGCGCTCGATGGTTTCGAGGTCGCGAATTCCGCCGCCCAGTTGCACCGGGATTTTGTCCCCCACCACCTCGACGATGGATTTGATCGCATCCTCGTTCTTCGGCTTTCCAGCGAATGCGCCGTTCAGATCGACGAGATGCAGTCGCCTCGCACCCTGGTCGAGCCAGTGCCTGGCCATGGTGGCCGGATCATCGGAAAAGACGGTGGCGGCTTCCATCAGCCCCTGCTTGAGGCGCACGCACTCGCCATCCTTCAAATCGATAGCGGGTATAATCAACATACCTGTGTTTCTCCATTGGATGAACCGTTCCAGCGCGAAAAATTGCCGAGCAGGGCAAGTCCTGCATGATGGCTTTTTTCCGGATGGAATTGTACGGCAAAAATATTTTTCCTCGCCACGGCGGATGCGAATGCGAAAGGATAGCGGCTGTACGCTGCGATGATCCGCGGATCCTCCGGCGCGACGTAATAGCTGTGCACGAAATAGAAACGACTTCCCTGGGCAATTCCTTCCCAGAGGGGATGGTCCATCGCCTGTTCGACTTCGTTCCATCCGATGTGCGGCACCTTGAG
>JABEVD010000209.1 GCA_013044025.1 Burkholderiales bacterium | reverse complement strand
TCGATCGCGCGCTTGCATGCCGCATTCATCTCATTCTCCGAGTATTCTTTCGAGAGCGCCGACAACCCGGTCGACATCCGCTTCGCTCAGGGAAGGATGGAGCGGCAATGTCAGTTCTCGCTGCGCGAACTCCTCGCTGCGCGGCAGCGTAATCTCTCCGAACCTCTCCCGGTAATGGGTGAAAAGGTGCACCGGCGGATAGTGAATGCTGCTCTGTATTCCCGCCGCACGGAGGCCATCCATGATTTTTTTCCGGTCAGCCCTCTGCGGAAGGATCGTGGGCATGATGTGACCTGCATTCGGATGATCGCCAGAGAAAAGCAGGCCGATTTCCGGACAGCGTCTTTCCAGTCCTTCCCGATAGAGCGCTACCAGTTCGAGCCGTCTCGCATTCCAGGAAGGCAGTCTTTCAAGCTGAACCAGCCCCATCGCAGCCTGAAGCTCATTCATGCGGTAGTTGTAGCCTAGCATGGTCACGTCATAGGAATAAGCGTGTCCCCGATAACGATCCAGCGTGCCGGTCGTCATGCCGTGCGCGCGCAGGTAGCGGGTTTTTTCCAGAGCGGCCGCGTCCTTCCCCAGTATCATTCCCCCTTCGGCAGTCGTCATGTTCTTGTTCGTGAAGAAACTGAACACCGAAAGGTCGCCGTATCGCCCCACATTTCCCACCGCAGGGGAATGCGCGGCATCCTCGATGAGATGCAATCCTTTTCGGTCGCAAAAATCCCGCCATGCCGGAAGATCGACCAGGTAACCGCCGTAATGCATGACGATGACGGCCTTCGTTCTTTCGCTCAGCAGACGGTCAGCCGATTCCAGGGAAATGTGAGGGCATTCCAGTGATTCGATGTCGACGAACACCGGAGTGGCTCCGGCATACAGCACTGCGTTGGTGGTTGCAACGAAAGTGACCGAAGGAACCAGCACTTCGTCTCCCGGCCCGATACCGAGCGCAATCATCGCGAGATGAAGTCCCGCAGTACAGGAATTCACCGCGATCCCGTCGGGCATTTCATGAAGCGCCGAAAATTCCCTTTCGAACCGCTTGACCCTCTCCCCCATCGTCAGCCATGCGCTGTCGATCACTTCGTTCAACGCAGCCTTTTCCGGCTCCCCGAGCGTGGGGTCCCCCAGCGATATGATCTTATCCATTCTTTTCCCCCCGGATCTTTCAGACCCCGAGAATCGTTCCGTTCTGATTGACGTATTCCTGCGCCTTGATGAAATCCTCGGGTCTGCCGATATCCATCCACATGCCCTCATGCTCGTAGACGTGCACCGGGATTTTCTTTCCGAGCATGACGTGCATCAGGTCGTCGAAACCGAACGGAACTCCCCTCGGAATCAGCCCGAGCACTTCCGGCTCCATGCAATAGACGCCCATGCTCACCTTGAACTTCAGGCTGGGTTTTTCCCTGAATCCCGTGACCACCGAATCGCTGGCTTCCAGCACACCGAGATCGACCTTGACTTCCTTCGTGGTGACTGCCACCGTCACCATGCTTTTCTTTTCCTTGTGAAATGCCGTGAAGGCGCCGAGATCGATATCGGTGATCAGATCCCCGTTCAGCATCAGGAAAGTTTCGTCCAGATGATCGCGAAGCAGGTTGAGCGCGCCCACCGTACCCAACGGTTCGGGTTCTTCGCTGTAGCGGATTTTCATGTCCCACTGACTGCCATCGCCACAGAGGGCGCGGATGAGATGGCCGAGATAGCCCACGGTGACGCAGGTTTCGCTGACCCCGTTTCTCCTCAGCCATTTCAGGAGGGTTTCGATCACCGGCAGATCTCCCACCGGCATGAGCGGCTTCGGAAGAATCAGCGTATACGGACGCAGACGGGCGCCCTTGCCCCCAGCTTGAATCACAGCCTTCAAGATAATCCCCTATATGTGATGCTTTATACGTTGTAGATGTTCGGCTTGTATTTGTGAAGATTGCCCTTCATCCAGTCGACCGTTTCGGCCAGCCCTTCTTCCAGAGAAAAGCGAGGCGCCCACCCGAGCAGGTCGCGCGCCCTGGAATTGTCGCAGATCAGCTCCATCACTTCGCTCTTTTCCGGCCTGACTCTCCGGTCGTCACATTCGATTTTAGCAGAGGAACCGCACAGTTTCACCAACATTTCGGCCAGCTCACCGATGGTCACCCCAGAACCCCTTCCGACATTGGTGACCTGCCCAACGGCCGAATCCGCTGCTGCAACAGCCATGAAGCCTCGCACGGTATCCTTTACGTAATTGAGATCCCTGACCGGATCCAGCGATCCAAGACGGATGGTGGTGGCTCCAGAGAGGGCCTGCGAAATGATGGTGGGAATCACGGCCCTGGCAGACTGTCGCGGCCCGAAGGTATTGAAGGGTCGGATGGTCGCAACCGGAAGTCCAAAGGAAAGGTGATACGATTCGGCGAGCTTGTCCGCGGCAATTTTCGATGCGGAATAGGGCGACTGCCCGACCAGGGGATGCTTCTCGTCGATCGGAACATACTGCGCCGTCCCGTAGGTTTCTGAAGTCGAGGTATGCACGAGTCGCCTCACCTTTTCCGCCCTGCATGCTTCGAGTATGTTCAGCGTTCCGGTCACATTGGTCGAAACGTAGGATGCGGGCGCCACGTAGGAATAGGGGATCGCGATCAGCGCGCCCAGATGATAGACGGTGTCGCAACCTTCCACAGCCCTTCTCACGGCAAAAGGATCGGCGAGATCGGCGGAAAAGACTTCCACATTTCCCATCAATTCGGCCGAAAGGGTCTCGAGCCACCCCCAGTTGCTCTGAAAATTGTAATGAACCATGGCGCGCACGCGCTCACCGCTCCTCGCCAACTCCTCGACCAGATGGCTTCCTATGAAGCCGCCCGCACCCGTTACCAGTATCATTGTCTCACTTTCCGTTTAAATTCGTTTCCCCAACCCTCTCAACATCCTGAGAGAATCCATTTTTGATAGCGTCGGAAATATCCGCAGCAACCCCTCCGAGACAACCGCCCCCAATTTCAAAGCCGTAATCACACCTGGTTTGCCGATGAATTCCTCCCTGCATGGAAGAAGCTCGTAACCCATTCTGGTCTTGAAAGTCGCAAGTCCATCCAGCTTGCCCTCGTCCAGGCCGTCGACCCCATAGTTTACACGATCGCACAGCAGATCCTGCATGGCATGTCGGGTCACGTGGTATGTCGCTAGATTGTTCGGGCACCAGGAAAGCTCGTCGGTATCCGACAACTGATGCAGGATGTGATAAGTACCGCCGTACTTCAGACCTATGATGAGCGCCCCGATACGGCCTGATTTTTCAGCAGTCCACAACTCAACGGATCCTTTCCAGGCGGACTCATCCAGCGCCTTCAGCCTCTCAAGGTATTGAAGGAATGCCTTGGCCGAATCCCGCCCCTGCCGCAGGAAGGTCTTGTCCACCAGCTCCGAGATCCGTTCCCAGACTTCATCCCAGTTCCTGCGAACCACCAGCCCGCCTTCCTTTTCGGCCTTGCGTGTCTGGTTCCTCGCCTTGTAATGAAGATCCTTGAAATCGTAATCCCCGGCCTGACAGATCCACGCCTTCGCACTTGCCCCCTTTTCGCGGGCCGGATCGTAATCCCAAATCACCCTTCCAAGCCACATCCCCCCGGGTAGCTGAGGAATTTCCTCATTCCCGGTCAGGAAGGGTTCGAGCACCACGACTCTTGGGCGAAGCTCTACCCAGATCGGCTTGATCATGTGCAAAGATCCATTTTCTACCACTTTTCATCCATTCCAGCCCGAGTAGCGCGCGGCCCCCACCCATTGACCAGACCAATAATTTTCAAAGCTTTTTCCTCTGTCACGTTCTCATGGACAGGAAGGGTCACAATGCTTTCCGCGATCCGCTCTGCCTCCGGATACATTTCCCCGGAACAAACCTTCCCTGCGCTGTAACTGAACGACAGCCCGCAATCCACGCCCCGTTGTCTCAGATAACGAAAAAATTCGCCACGCCCCTGCACGATCAGCGGATAGGCCGGGCAAATGCACACCGCATCTTCCGAACGGATGAACGAACGCACCCCAGGCCTTTCGGCTATCCCGAACCTGTATAACTCGCTGATCTTTCGCTTGTGTTCCAATATGCTCCCGGCATCGACCGATGCCAGAAGATCGAGAAAGACGGATGCGCCAGGACCGCTCGAACAGTTCATTGCCTGAGGACTGGTAATGCCCCTTTCCCATAGCCAGGATCCCTGTCTCAAATACTTCAGGTAACTCAGCCACGGAAAGTAGGCCGCCCACATTTCCCGGGCCAACAAAACGGTCTTTACTTTTTCCTTCAGGGTTGCCACTTCGCGATTCCGCTCCGGACCGAAGTAATCCATCAGCGTATCCGCGAGCGACGGATCATTCACCACCAGGGCACCGCCACCGCCGAGGTTCAGCGTCTTCCCTCTTCCGAAACTGAAAACAGCCAATGAACCCGACATTCCGACCATCCTGTCACCCATGGAACTTCCCAGCGAAAGCGCGCAATCTTCGATCACGATTGCGCCAATGCGCCTGGCTTCCTGCAGGATTTTCCCCACATCCACAGAGAATCCCCACAGATGAGTAACGATGATCGCACACAATTCCCCTTCATCGAAGTCCGCCAGCACCGCAGGATCGAATGAAGCCCCATCGCTTTCAAGATCGGCAAAAACCGGTTCGCATCCAGCAGAAAGAATTGCCTCCGGGACCTTGATGCAGGTATACGACGAAAGCAGCACCCTCCCCTTCAATCCCAGCCCCTTGAGGGCCATGCACAGACCCTCGCTGCCGGAATCGAAGAAAAAGGACTTTCGGGCCCCAAAGAGTTTTTGCAGCGCATCTCCATCGTCACCGATGGAAAATGCAGAGGCAGCCTCGCGTAATCCATACGAAGGTATATATCTCGGGATCATTCCTGAAAAATTTCCGAAATGGATCTGGAGATATTGCCTATATCGAATTTTTCACGCGCATATCTGCTGCCTGCCCGACCATACTGTTCGCCATTCAAACCGTATTCAGACCATTGCAGAATTTCAGCGGCAAGATCTTGCACGTTGCC
>JABEVD010000208.1 GCA_013044025.1 Burkholderiales bacterium | reverse complement strand
TGACGATGTCCCTGGTCGCGACCTGGGCGGTGATCTTCGCTTCCAGAAAACGCCGCGGGTGGATTTCCCCTGAATCCGCCCGGACCGTGCAACAGGACCATGCATTCGATCCCTGGCAGACTGGAAAGGGGCTTGCGGTTGCGATACTCCTTTTCGCAGCCTTCCTGTTCACCCCCTGGCCGCGAGACCTGATGGCCCTGGCCGGAGCGGGCATCCTGCTGACCAGCCGCAGACTGCATTCGCAAAAGACGCTCGGCCTGGTGGATTGGCAGTTGCTGATCCTTTTCATGGGATTGTTCGTGGTCAACCACGCCATGCAGCAGACCGGACTCCCTTCCCGGCTGGTCAATTCCCTGGCATCCCACGGCTTCGATCTCGGCAATCAGGGACCGCTTTTTATCTCCAGCGTCTTTCTCAGCAATGTCGTATCCAACGTGCCGGCCGTCATGCTGCTTTTGCCGACGACGATCGGCGAGCATGCAGCGACAGTGCTCGCCCTCTCCAGCACCCTCGCGGGAAATTTCCTGATCGTCGGCAGCATCGCCAACCTCATCGTCGTGAACGAGGCAGAAAGGAAAGGCATCCGCATCGGCTGGAAGGAACACGCGGGACTGGGGATCCCCGTCGGCCTGATCACCCTGTTGCTGACCTACCTCTATCTGTCGGCCTGACGCCCCTTCCGGGTACTGCTATGCTTGAAGCAGGGAGGACATCATGCGAAACATCGTCATCATCGGCGCAGCTTCAGGCTACGGGGCGTCGAACCCGGCATGCCAGGACGGACCGGAGGTTCTGAGATCGTTCGATTTCCTGGAACAACTGGAAGAATCCGGGATTTTTTATCGATGGAACGGAATCCTCCACCACGAAGAAGGCGAAGATCGACTCCCTGCAGTCGCAAATACCTGCTCCAGGCTCGCGGACAGGACCGAAGCTGCGATCCGGGGCGGCGATTTCCCGATCGTGGTGGGAGGGGATCATTCCTGCGCGATCGGGACCTGGGCCGGAGCAAGGCGAACCACCGAGCGGCTCGGCCTCCTGTGGATCGATGCGCACATGGACAGCCACACCTTCGAAACCAGCCATTCGCACGCGATCCACGGCATGCCGCTCGCCTGCCTGCTCGGATATGGAAGCGCTGCCCTCACCAAAATCCCTCCTTCCGGCGCCAAACTGCTTCCAGGCGATGTCTGCCTGATCGGCACGAGAAGCTACGAGAAGGAGGAAAAGGAACTGCTCGACAGGCTCGGAGTGCGCATCTATTACATGGGTGAAATCAGGCAACGCGGGCTCGGCACCTGCATTTCCGAAGCGCTTTCCATCGTCACGAAGAGCACCACGGGATTCGGCGTCAGCATCGATCTCGATGCATTCGACCCGATGGAAGAACCGGGAGTGGGCTCCCCGGTTCCGGACGGACTTTTCAGGAACGAGATCGCAGAAGCCTTTACCGGGATTGCTGAAAATCCGGATTTCCTCGCCCTCGAAATCGTCGAATACAATCCCTATCTCGACAGAAAGTTCGCCACCGCGCACGCCATCTCCGACCTCATCGAGGCGATCGCTGCGTAATTTCTAGAAGTCCATTCACTGGCATCTATAATCAATAAAGGCAGTTCATAACGATTTGCAGTCCGGAGCGGAGTCAAGGCAAGGATCGAGAAAGGAGAAGTCATGGGCCAGGTAATCGACGACCGTAACGACGAATGGTACAAATTCATCAAGAACCTGATCGAACAGGACATTCCTTCGAAAAAGTCGATGGATGAACTGATCGAGGAAGCCCTGGAAAGGGAAGCGCCAGAATTCCTGCATGTGGAGTCCATGCAGGGGCGTTGAGGCCATCCGCATGATTTCCGGTCAGGAGACGATCATCGCATCGCTTCTGGATCCCGGCAGATATCCGCATGCCGCAAAATCGGTGAGGCGGATCGAAACCCACATATCCTGGGTATTGCTTGCCGGAAGGTACGCCTACAAGATCAAGAAGGCGGTGCATCCCGATTTCCTGGATTTCACGACGCTGGAGGCGCGGCGCCATTACTGCATGGAAGAACTGAGACTCAACAAGCGACTCGCGCCCGATCTGTATCTGGAAGTGGTGCCGATCGGCGGCACTCCTGAAAACCCGATCCTGGGCGCGCTTCCTGCAATCGAATATGCGGTGAAAATGAGGCGGTTCACAGCGCGAAACCGGCTCGACAGGCTCGCTTCGAAGGGAGCGCTCGAGGCGGCGCACATCGACGCAATCGCCAGGAAAATCGCGAAATTCCACCAGGAAATTCCTCCTCCCCCCGTCGGAACGCGATACGGTCTCGACATGCCGGACACCATGCATCTCGCCTTCCAGGAGCTGAGGGAAAGACTGGGAGAGGAAGTTTCGGATCTCGAGCAGGAAATCGCCCTGGAATACAGGAAGATCGAGCCGCTGGTGAAGCAAAGGGTGGAAGCGGGATGCGTCAGGGAATGCCACGGCGACCTGCATCTTGGCAATATCGCCCTCATCGGAGGGGATCCTGTTCCTTTCGACTGCATCGAATTCGACCCGAAACTGCGCTGGATCGATCCGATGAACGAGATCGCCTTTCCCTTCATGGATCTCGTCCATTCCGGAAAGGAGGATCTTGCCTGGAGGTTTCTCAATGCCTACCTGGAAATCACGGGCGATTACGGGGGACTGCCCCTTTTGAGGTATTTTTCTTCCTGCAGGGCGACGGTGAGGGGCATGGTCGATGCGATCCGCGCATCCCAGGCAGGATCCGGCTTCGCATCCTGCCGGAAGCATCTTGCGCTCGCATCCAGGCTGCTTCGCCGGGAAAAGCCCAGCCTTTTCATCACGCACGGCCTTCCCGGATCGGGAAAGACCACCTGGGCGGTGCAGGCGGCGGAAAAACAACGCGCGATCAGGATCCGCTCCGACGTGGAAAGAAAACGCCTGCACGGCTTCGCGCCCGAGGCGAAGAGCGGCTCCGGGATCGATTCGGGGATCTATTCAGGATCGTCGACCCGGGAAGTGTACGCCTTTTTGCTGGACAAGGCAGCCGACCTGCTCGACGCAGGATTTTCCGTCATCGTGGACGCAGCCTTCCCGCAAAAACGGCAAAGGGAGGAATTTCGCAAACTGGCCTGGGACCGAGGACTTCCCTTTTCGATCGCATCGATGCAGGCGGATTATCCTGCATTGAAGAAAAGAATAAGCGAAAGAAGGAACGACGCATCCGAAGCCGATCTTTGCGTGCTGGAAAGGATGATGGAAAAATTCGAACCGCTTGCGGAAAATGAACTGGAGGACTCATCCACTTGAAACCCCATCTTTTTCATGTTAGCTTTGATCATTGCCAAACTTCGCCCTGAGTGAATTGTACTGACGTATGGAATTTCCATCCCTTTTCGATTTCATCCCGGAACCCGAGCCTGCGCCCAAGGCCAAGCCCGCACGCGAACCCGAGGAGGAAAAGGAAGACGAAATAATCGGACCGACCGCGCTGGTCCCGGTTACCGGCCCCCTGAATCCGGTCAAGGAAGTGATCCTGGATATCGACGTGCTGAGAAGGGTGCTCGACGAGCGCGGCGATCAGCCCCTGACCATGCTGGGCGAGGAACTGCTTTCCCAGGGATACATCAATGTCGAACAACTGGAGCGCGCCATCCGCATCCAGCAAAAACATGGGGGAAAGACGCGCATCGGAGAAATCCTCGTTTCCACCGGAGCGATCACCCAGGAACTGCTGGACTTCATCCTGGCGAGGCGCCTTGGCGTGCCCTCCGTGAACCTGCGCCGCCTCAAGATTTCCTCTTCCGCGGTGAGACTGGTGCCGAAGATCCTTGCCAGCAAATACGTGCTGATGCCCTGCCTCAGCCATCGCAACCAGATCGTGGTGGCCATGGAAAATCCGATGGACCAGAATGCGCTGAAGGCATTGCGATTCGCGTGCGAGCGGCATATCCTCACCGTCAAGGCTTCCAGGCAGGACATCGAATGGGCGATCCCGCAGTATTACAAGGATATCCGCAATTACAAGGGGCCTGCGGATCAGTGGCTCTGAGCCGCGAACCTCGACTTCAAGGCGCGCCCCAGATCGAGCACGCTCATCGCATAATAGTAGCTGTGGTTGTACCGGGTGATGGCGAAAAAGTTTTGCGAGCCCAGCCAGAATTCGGCTGGCGCATCCCGGCTCTCCAGATCGACGAGTCCGGCGAGTTCGAAGGATGGCGAACCTTGCGGCTCGATCCCTGCTGATTCGAGCGTATCCAGGGAATATTTCGCCTGCAGCCCCCCCGAATAATCTTTCCAGGCATCGGTGGTGACTGTCGCCGGAACCACCGCCTGAATCCCCTGCTTCCAGCCGTGCATCGCGAGGAAATTGGCGATGCTGCCGATCGCATCCGCAGCGGAATGCACCACATCCACCCTTCCGTCTTCATCGAAATCGATCCCGTAACGCAGGATGCTCCCGGGCATGAACTGCGGCAATCCCATCGCTCCGGCATAGGAGCCCTGCAGGGAAAGCGGATCCACGCCCCAGTTTCTCGCGAGCACCAGAGCGTTTTCCAGCTCGCTCCTGAAAAATTTCATCCGCTCCTCCCGGTTTCCAGTCTCCGGATAATCGAAAGCCAGGGTCGACAATGCGTCCAGCACCCTGTATTTGCCGGTGTTGTGGCCGTATTGCGTCTCGACCCCGATGATGGCGACGATGATTTCCGGGGGAACATGGTAGGTGGCGCTCGCCTTCTCCAGCACGCTCGCGTACTTTTCCCAGTAGCGCAATCCTCCTTCTATCCTGGAACGGTCGACGAACCTCGCCCGATAAGAGGCCCAATCCGGTTTTCGGGAAGGCTGCGACGGACTCACCAGGAGGATCACGGAATCGAGCTTTCTCACCTTGCCGAACAGCGAAGTCAGTTGATCCCGGTCGAAGCCTTGTGAAGCGGCCATATGCTCGATGAAATCCCGCCCGGCCTCGCCGAAGTCGTCCGCCCTGCAAAGCAGCGGAAATAGCACGAGAAAAACCAGCAGGATCCTCATTTCCTTCTTTCACGGAAATGCCAGACAGCCGCATAAGCCGTGATCGCATAGGCCATTGCGTTCAACCACGCAGCGATCGGCGCGCTCACGGTGTTGAGGAGCCCGCCTCCGTCTTTCGCAGCGAGAATCGCGAAAGGAAGCGCGGAGAAGGCGAGCAGAAGAGTCACTTTGCCATCGGTGAGCGGGAATTCGGGGGCCTTTCTTTCGGCATGCGCCAGCCATTTCCCGGACCAGTCGAGGAGCAGCCAGACCCCGAGCACGCTGCTCCCCGCCTGAAGCAGGTCGCTGAAGCTCAGGGAAAAAAACAGGGGTTTGTCGAGAAAGCCGAGGAACGGGAATCCGAAAGTGTCGCCATGGGTGAGCGCATCCCAGCCGACATGGGTGAGCGAACCTGCGAGAAGGGAAAGAAGCACGCCGAACCAGGGCACTGCAGGGAGGGAAGTTTCGGCAAGAGGCGCGAGACGGAAAGCCAGTTCTTCAGGGAAAAGCGCGCAAAGCGGGCGCTTCAGAAAAAAATGGAACAGCAGGTAGCAAAACAATCCCGCGGGCAGATCGAAGCTGAAAACGCCTGAAAGGCTGTGGGTGAAGGTTCTTTCGACATGGAAGATGTGATGGAGATCGGGCACGATGCTGCCGATCACCAGCGCGGAAAGCCCGCCGAATTTGCCGAGCACGCGCAACAGGGGAACTGCCGCTGCAGGATGCGCCAGCGTGAAAGGCATGTCTCAGGCGAGCGTCCTGACCACCCTGAAAATCTCGAAGAGCACGATGGCGACGGTCGCTGCGGCAGCTCCGAGGATCAGATAGACGGACTTCCTGGATGATTTCGGTTCCATTTTTCTAGGATACCATGATCAGGATGATGCCGACCAACATCGCGATGCCCAGCCCGAGATAGAGCATGTTGCCGACGAGCAGGTGGGGCAGGAAAGCCAGCGCCAGCACTGAAATCGATACACCTATGGCCATTTGTCGAAGCATTTCCCCCTCCATTTTCTGTTTT
>JABEVD010000207.1 GCA_013044025.1 Burkholderiales bacterium | reverse complement strand
TGGGAATGTATGTCGTTCAACAAACTACGGTGACATAGCCAAATGAAATGTCATTGCGAAAGCGGTCAGGCCTTTTCCGCCTGTTGCGGAAAATATCTTTCTGGGATGGCGGCGCCGGATGCGACGAGCCTGATGAAATCCAGATATACGGCCTACGTGCTGGAAAACGAGCGTTATCTGCGAGAGACCTGGCATCCAGACACGCGGCCGGAAAGGATCGAATTCGAAGCAGGGATCAAATGGCTCGGGCTTTCCGTGAAGCGTTCCGGGACGATCGATTCGGAACAGGCAACGGTCGAATTCGTGGCGCGTTTTCGCATCCGCGGTAAGGGGCAGAGGCTGCACGAAAAAAGCCGTTTCGTCCGAGTCGATGGCAGGTGGCTCTATCTGGATGGGGAAATTTTCGACTGATCAGGAAAGCGCCGCGCGGATCGCCCCGATTCTCGCCAGGGCTACCTTCTCGCGAATCTCGTTTCCGCCTTGCGCGGTCTTTGCGATGCTGCCCGCATCGACCGAGAGCGCTGCCCTGAGGGCGGCGCGCAATCTGTCCGCCTGGGGATAGGGCGCCTCTCCATAGCCGGGTCTTCCCCTGAAGTCCGAAATGCATCCGAGCAGAAAGGAATCGAACCGGTCCGGCTTCCTGAATGCGTCCGAAGCCTGCAGCAGGGAAAAAATCCCTTCCGCATCGAGTTCCAGGGCGCGGTGCGCGATGCCGTGAGAATGCGCGACGAGGATCGCCAGATCCCGGCTTTCGTTGGGAACCCTGAGCCTTGCGCAGAGATCCCTGGCAAGTTCCACCCCCCTCGCTTCGTGACCCGGATGATGGGGCCATTTTTCCGGGGGGGTGGTGCCCTTGCCGATGTCGTGGAGCAGCGCGGCAAACCTGACTTCCAGCGGGAATCCCCTGGATGCGGCATGGTCCAGCACCAGCATGACATGCACTCCGGTGTCGATTTCCGGGTGATGTTGCGGCGACTGGGGAACGCCGAAAAGAACGTCGATTTCAGGAAAGATCCGGGAAAGCGCCCCGCATTCCTTGAGGCAGTGGATCATCTTCGAGGGTTTTTCTTCCAGCAAACCTCTGGCGAGTTCCTGCCACACCCTTTCCGCGACCAGCGCCTCGACTTCCCCGTTGTGCACCATTTCCCTCATGAGGGAAAGCGTCTCGGGCGCCACGGCAAAGCCGAATCTCGCCGCGAATCTCGCGACGCGCAATACCCTCACCGGGTCTTCGTTGAAAGCCGGGCTGATGTGGCGAAGAATCCCCGCCTCGAGATCGGCGATCCCGCCGAAAGGGTCGATGATCTGCCCGTGATCGTCCTTCGCCATGGCGTTGATGGTGAGGTCGCGCCTCGCGAGATCTTCCGCCAGGGTGACTTCCGGGGAAGTATAGATTTCGAAGCCCTTGTACCCCTTCGCGGTCTTCCGCTCGGTCCGGGCGAGCGCATATTCCTCCTGCGTTTCGGGATGGAGGAATACCGGGAAATCCTTGCCGACAGGGCGAAAGCCCAGGCGTTCCATTTCTTCCGGAGAGCTTCCCACGACCACGTAGTCGCGATCCTTGACCGGGAGTCCGAGCAGTTCGTCGCGAACCGCTCCCCCAACTGAATAGATCTTCATTCAGGGCCCTTCGATCTGCCCTGCATCGGATCGCTTCAGCATGCCGAGCCTTTGCTTGAGGGTGCGGGATTCCTGCCCGAAGGAGATCGCGTAATATTCGGTATTGCTCATCACCTTCTTCACGTAATCCCTGGTTTCCCCGAAAGGGATCGACTCGATGTAGATCGCTCCTTCCATCGGTTCCTGGTCAAGCCATTTCCTCGCCCTCGAAGGGCCTGCGTTGTAGGCCGCGGAGGCGAGAACCGGCTGGTTGCCGAGTTCACCCAGTACATGCTTGAGATAATAGGTGCCGAGGCTGATGTTGGTTTCGAGTTCGCTGACGATCGAGTTCCGGTAATTTCTGAGGCCCATTTTTCTCGCCACCCAGCTTGCCGTGGCCGGCATCAGTTGCATGAGGCCGGAAGCGCCCACGCCGGATTTGGCTGCGGTCACGAAGCGGCTTTCCTGGCGGATCAGCCCGTAAACCCATGCTTCGTCGAGATCGAGCAGCTTGGTTTGCTCGTGCATGATGCTCCGGTAAGGGGCGAGGAAGCGGAGATCGAAATCCTCGATCGTTTTCGCCTTTTCAGCGGTGTTGATCGCCCGGTCGTAAAGTCCTTCGCTTTTCGCCAGTTCCGCAGCGCTGATGAGTTCATGGTCGTCGAAATTGCGCACCGCCCAGATCCATTCCCGGGTGGCGAAATATCGCAGCCCCATGGAATAGAGCAGCAGGGATCGCTGGATACCGGGCAGGTTCCTCACTGCCTCGATTTCCTTCCGGCTCGGCCGATAGGCATTTTCCGGCACCGTGATCACGGTGCCCATTTCTTCCAGAGCAAGTTGTCCGTAGAAGTCGCGCTGATGGCTGAGGGCGGCAAAAAGGGCATTGGCTTCGGAATTCCTGCCCTTATGTTCCAGCGCCCTGGCCTTCCAGTATTGCCAGGCTTCATCGCTTTGCACTTGCGGCGGAAGGGAATCGATTCCTTCGAGCACCCGGTTCCAGTCCTTCAGCCTCAGCGCTTCGCGGATTGCCCACTGGCTTTCTTCCGGGGTTTGCGGTCCTCCTGCTTCGTCGAACCAGGAGAGCGCTTCCGGCATGTGATTGAGCGCGGCGCGGAAAGCGATTCTCGCGAGCAGATAGGAGCGGTCTGCTGCGCCGTATTTCGAGGAAATGTCTGACCAGTATGCTTTCGCCTGGGCAGGATCCTCGCGCGCGATCCTGAGCACGGCGAACAGGGCGACTTCCCTTTCCGACCGTGTGGAAAGGCGGGGATTCTTCAGGTAGTGGTAAGGGTTGGAGTAGGCCGACCGCAGCAATTTTGCGGATAGCCTTTCGTTCGCAGGAAGATCGTCGTTGACCTCGGTTGCGAGCGTGAGGTTTCCTGATTCCAGGATCAGCCTGAGCCTTTTGCGCACCGCGTCGGTGGAGATTTCACCCGAAGCGAGCAAGGAGTCGAATATCGGCTGGCAGCTCTGCGGCAGGGGCGTTGCGCTCATCCACATCGGCTTCGCTTCGCCGTAGGCTTTTTTGTCGCCGAGCGCGTTCCTCGCCTCGAGCGAACTGCAGAACAGGCCGGGATCGCTGCTTTCGAGTTTCGGGTACTGGTCGAGAAAGAGCTGCCATTGTCCTTTTTTGGCCAGATGCTTCAGCCATGCATTGCGCATTCTTTCTGCGAGCAGGGTGCCCTTGTATTTTTTCAGAAAATCCTCGACCGGCTGAGGATCGTCGCCGGAGAGGGTGAGCGCGGTCTGCCAGAATTCCGCATAGGGTGCCAGCGGGCTGTTCAGGATGCTTGCAGAGTGCGCTTCGAGGGATGATGCATCTCCTGCCGCATAGGCTTCCTTTGCAGCCAGGAAATCGTACTCGAGACCGGACGAATGGGCCGGACCGGAAAGGACCAGTCCGCACAGCAACGAAAAGATCGCAAGGAAAAGATTGCGATCACTTGAACGGATTTTTCGCGCCCGCATTCTTGAGAAGCTCGATCATTCTGGGGTCAGCTCCGATCTTGGCATAGATCATCGCGGTATTGCCCTGCGAATCGGTCAGGTTGACATCGGCCCCATGGGAGAGGAGCAGCCTGGCCATGGCGAGGTCCCCGTTCTTCACGGCGATGATGAGCGGAATCTGATTGTTCTTGATCAGGTTCACATCCTCGCCGTTCTTCAGCATTTTTTCCACGGCGGAACGGTCTCCGGAAGAGACGGCGGTGGCGATGTCTGAATATGTCGGCGCAGCGGGTGGCCTGTTCTCGATGACCGGGGCGGGCTGGACGATCACCGGATGGGGGCGCTCGACCGGTTTGGGGGCGATGTGGCTGGGTTCGACCGGCCTGGGCAGTACAGGTTTCGCTTCCGGTTTTTCGACCGGTTTCTCCACCGGCTTTTCCATCGGTTTCTCGACCGGGGGCGGCGTCGGGACGGGCGGCTCAATCGGAGTGGCGGGCGGCGCAGGGGGGGCGGCCGGCTGTTCTGCGACCGGGGCGGGTTCTTCCACTGCAACGGGCGCCGATGCGGCAACCGGCTTTCGGGAAACGATGCGTTTTTCCTGGATGAAAATGCTGGTCGAAAGCGCGGCCACGATGGCCATTCCGACGAAAGCGAGCGGCGCGATCATGCTCACTCCGCCGGCAAGCCTGGCCTTCCTGAAGGCGACCCCGCTGTCTTCGGATTGCCGGGAAATGTCGCTGATTTTTCTGGTCGCGCTGCGGAAAAACAATGCATTGCCCATCAGGCCGAGCCATATCGACATCAGCAGAGCGGGGAAAAATGCCAGGGCGACCGAAATTCCGTGCAGGAATTTCATTCCGATCAATGCGGCAGCCAGAAGCAGGAAATGGATCGCGGAGATGCCGTAGAGCTTGCGGTACGCGGCCCACAATCCTCCTGCCAGGAATACCGGCACATTGACCGAGACCGAGGTGCCCAGGTTGTGGAATTTGCGGAAAATGGGGCGGTAATATTCCGGATTCCTGTCGATGAAGGTCTGGTAGAGATCCCATCTTTCCGCGAAGGATTGCTCAGACTCGGTCGAATCGTCCCACTGGCGCGGACCTTCCTCTTCCTGCTGTTCTTCTCCGGAATCCCTTCTTTCCGGTTCCGGATTGGCCATTTCCTCCAGGGTGAGCATGACATCGTATGCGGCCCGCTTGGATGGATCGGAAAGGGTTTCGTAGGCGTTGTTGATCAGCTTGAGCAGTTCGACAGCATTCGGATTGTCCGGATTCTTGTCTGGATGAAAGCGCTGCACCAGGCTTTTGTAGGCAGCGCGGATCACCTCCTGGCTGGCCGTCCTGCTCACCTCCAGTATGTCGTAATAGGACTCTTTCATGCCGTTTCTACCCGTTCCAGGACCCGATGCCAAGTTTCCGATTCGACCCCATTCTATAGAAATTTTCGATTCAAAAACAGGGCCATTGACCAAATTAAATGGCGTATTCCGCTTCGACGAGCCTTGCTATTGCCCGGGGCCCAGAAACTGTTTATAGGCCGGGTTCTCGCTTTCCGGCCAGTACCGATAACCGAGTTGTGCGAGGAAGTGATTGAATTCATTCATTTCGTTCGCAGGAACCTGCATTCCAGCCAGCACCCTGCCGTAATCCGTGCCGTGGTTCCGGTAATGGAACAGGCTGATGTTCCAGTTGTGACTCATGCTGTTCAGGAACTGCATGAGCGCGCCAGGGCGTTCCGGGAATTCGAAACGGTAGACGATTTCGTTGTCCGCGAGCGGAGAATGGCCACCGACCATATGGCGCACATGCAACTTGCCCATTTCGTTGTCGCTCAGGTCGATCGCCTTCAGCCCCTTGGTCTTCAGCGCTTCGAGCAGTCTCTCCGTTTCCTCCCGGTTATGCACCTGGACGCCGACGAATACATGGGCTTCCCTGGGGTCGGAATAGCGGTAATTGAATTCTGTGATGTTGCGCTTGCCGAGCGTCGAGCAGAATTTCTTGAAGCTTCCGGGCTGCTCCGGAATGGTCACTGCCAGAATGGCTTCGCGCGCTTCCCCGAGTTCGGCTCGTTCCGCGATGTAGCGGAGCCGGTCGAAATTCATGTTCGCGCCGGATGCGATCGCGACCAGGTACCTGTTCGAGAGGCGATGTTCGGCAACGTATTTTTTCGCGCCGGCGATGGCCAGCGCTCCTGCGGGCTCGAGAATGGACCGGGTGTCCTCGAAAACATCCTTGATCGCCGCGCAGATCTCGTCGGTGTCGACCAGCACGATTTCATCCACGCATTCCTGGCAGATGCGGAAGGTTTCCTCGCCCACCAGCTTCACCGCGACGCCGTCTGCGAAGAGCCCCACCTGGTCGAGCCGGACCCGGCTTCCCGCCAAAAGAGAGCGGCGCATCGCATCGGCATCGACCGGCTCCACGCCGACGATGCGGATGTGCGGATAAAGACGCTTGATGTAGGATGCGATTCCCGCGATCAGTCCGCCTCCTCCGACCGGGACGAAGATCGCATCGGCGGGTTCGCTCATCTGGCGCAGGATTTCCATCGCGATGGTGCCCTGTCCCGCGATCACGTCCGGATCGTCGTAGGGATGGACGAAAGTGAGTCCTCTCGATTCGGCAAGCTGCATGGAATGAGCGTAGGCTTCGTCATAGGTGTCCCCGTGCAGGATCACTTCCGCGCCCCTGGCCCCGACTGCCTGGACCTTGATTCTCGGCGTGGTGACCGGCATGACGATGACGGCGGGAATGCCCATCCTGTTCGCGGCAAGCGCCACGCCCTGCGCGTGATTTCCTGCCGAAGCGGCGATCACGCCGCGCTCGAGCGCATCCCTGGAAAGGTTCGCCATCTTGTTGTAGGCGCCGCGCAATTTGAACGAAAATACCGGTTGCATGTCTTCACGTTTGAGGTGGAGCCGGTTTCCGAGCCTCCTGGAGAGGTTCGGAGCAAGTTCGAGCGGGCTTTCGATGGCGACGTCGTAGACTTTCGCCTTGAGGATTCTTTCGAGGTAGTCCGGTTTCATAAATGTTTCATCAATCAAGCCTATAGTGTAGGACCTGGATCATTGCGAGTTGTGATCATAAGGGAAGTTTAGCCGATTTCCCGCGCCGGAATTGTGCATTTTTTTTCCAGGCGCTATTCTAACGGCTGCACCAGTGAAAAGCGGGAATTTTTTATGACTCAGGATGAAATGAAGCAGGCGGTGGCGAAAGCCGCCATGGAGCATGTCCCGTCGGGATGCATCATCGGCGTGGGCACGGGTTCGACGGCGAACTATTTCATCGACGAGCTCGGCAAAATCAGGGGAAAAATCGAAGGCGCGGTCGCAAGCTCGGAAGCGACTGCAACGAGGCTCAAACAGCATGGCATCGAGGTGTTCGAGCTGAATGCGGTGGACGGACTCGAAGTGTATGTGGAAGGAGCGGACGAAATCACTGCCAACATGCACATGATCAAGGGCGGCGGCGGCGCGCTCACCCGCGAAAAAATCGTGGCGGCGGCGAGCAAGAAGTTTGTCTGCGTCGCGGACGAGACCAAACTGGTCGACATATTGGGCAAGTTTCCGCTGCCGGTGGAAGTGATTCCGATGGCGCGCAGCTATGTTTCCCGCGAACTCGTGAAGCTCGGCGGTCTGCCCAGGCTCAGGAGCGGATTCGTGACCGACAACGGCAATCTCATCCTCGATGTGCACGGTCTCACCATCATGAACCCGGTGGAACTCGAGGGCATCATCAACCAGATCACCGGCGTGGTGACCAACGGTCTGTTCGCGAAGCGTCCGGCGGATTTGCTGCTGCTCGGCACTTCTTCCGGAGTCAGATCGATCACGGCATCCTAAGTTACCGTACAGGGGCATTGCGATGGGAAACGAACATACCTACAAGCAGTTTGACGTGGAACTGGAATCGGCTCGTTCCCTGGTGCTGAAAATGGGCGGACTCGTCGAGGAACAGATTGGAAGGGCCATCGACGGGCTGCAGACCTGCGATCTCGATTCCATCGAGGAAACCATCAATGCCGATCACCGGGTGAACGCGCTCGAGGTGGAAATCGACGAGCTCTGTTCGCAGATCATCGCGAGGCGCCAGCCTGCAGCGGGCGATCTTCGCCTCATCATGACGGTGGTGAAAACCATCACCGATCTGGAAAGGATCGGAGACGAGGCGGAAAAGATTGCGAGGATGGCGAAGCTCATCTGTTCCTCGGACAGGATCAGTCATCCGAGATTCAGCGAAATCATCAGGGTGGCGGATGTCGCCCGGGCGATGTTGCGGGATTCTCTCGATGCATTCGCGCGGCTCGACACCGCGACCGCCTGGAAGGTGGTTCGCATGGACCAGGTGGTGGATGAGCAGTTCCAGGGCATCCTTCGCCACCTCATCACCTTCATGATGGAGGATCCTCGCACCATCTCCACTTCCCTCGAGATCCTGTTCGTCGCCAAGGCGATCGAGCGCATCGGCGATCATGCCAAGAACATGTCCGAATATGTCGTTTACATGGTGAAAGGCAAGGATGTGCGGCATGTGACGATCGACGATCTGGACCGGGAAAGTCAGGAATAAATCTTGACCCTGGAACATTCCACGCTGGCCGCGGTCGACCTCGGCTCCAACAGCTTCAGGCTCCAGATCGCCAGGGTGGTCGACGACCAGATCTACCCGCTCGATTCGCTGCGGGACATGGTGCGGCTTGCGGCGGGACTCACCCCGGACAATCATCTGGAAGATTCGGCCGCATCCCGGGCGCTCGACTGCCTGCATCGTTTCGGCGAGCGGCTCAGGGGGCTGCCGCCGCATGCGGTGCGTGCGGTCGGAACGAACACGCTACGGGTGGCCGAGAATTCGGCAGAATTTCTCGAAAAGGCGGAGCTCGCCCTCGGTTTTCCCATCGAAATCATCGCCGGTCAGGAAGAAGCGAGGCTCATCTATCTCGGCGTATCCCATGGATTGCCCGCATCGGACGAGAAGCGTCTGGTCGTCGACATCGGGGGAGGATCCACCGAATTCATCATCGGATGCCGCCTGAAGCCGGAAAAGCTGGCGAGCCTGTACATGGGTTGCGTGAGTTATACCGTTCGCCATTTTCCGGACGGCAGGATCACCAAGACCGCGTTGAAGCAGGCGGAACTTGCCGCGAGACTGGAACTGCAGACCATTACCCGTGAATTCACCAGGGATCTGTGGCAGCAGGCGATCGGCTCTTCCGGCACGGCAAGATCGCTTTCGGATGTGCTCGAACAAAACGGGTACAGCGAATCCGGGATTACCCTCGAAGGGATGGAGAAGCTCCGCGCCCACCTCGCCAAGGTGGGCGACGTGAAGAAGCTCCAGCTCCCCGGATTGCGCCCGGACCGGGCCCAGATCCTTCCGGGCGGTCTTTCGATCATGCAGGCGATCTTTTCCGAACTCGGCATCGAACGCATGATTCCAGCGAACGGCGCGCTGAGGCAAGGCGTCCTCTACGACATGCTCGGCAGATTCCACCACAAGGACATGCGGGACGTCACCACCGCCCAGTTCATGAGGCGCTACCATGTCGATGCCGCGCAGGCGGAACGGGTCTGCTCGCTCGGGAAATCCCTGGCCGGAAAGCTGCTCTCCGGGACGGAAGAAGCGGAAGGCGAACTGCAATATTTTTGCTGGGCTGCGAGGCTCCACGAAATCGGCATTTCGGTTGCGCATGGCGGATACCACAAGCATTCGGCTTACATTCTCGCCAATGCGGACATGCCCGGCTTTTCCAAGAAGGAACAGTTGAGGATCAGCCAGCTCGTGCTCGGCCACAAGGGTTCATTGTCCAAAATGCAGGGCGTGTTGCGCAACCCGGTCGATCTTGCGCTGGTATTTTCGCTCAGAATCGCATCGCTATTCTATCGCAGCCGCAGCGAAATCCAGCTTCCGCAGATGAATGCAGAAACCACGGAAACAGGTTTCAGGCTTTGCCTTCCTTCCGGCTGGCTGAGCAGGAATCCGCTCACTTCCGCAGCGCTCAGGGAAGAAGTCAGGGAATGGCGCGGGCTCAATGTGGAACTTTCGCTCAGCGAGCCGAGGAAGAGCATCTAGAATTCGAAGGTCTGGCCGTTTTCGACCCGGATCGGGAAAAACGGCCCGGAATGGATTTCCTGCATGGATTCTTCCTCCCTTCCCGCTTCCATGTGGGTGATCAGGAAATTCACTTCTCCGCCGATTTTTTCGAATCCTTTCGCGAGCAGGGTGGGCGTCATGTGGCCAGATTTTTCGGCCTGTTCCGCAGCGCGGTCGAGAAAAGTGGCCTCGACGAGCAGGTATTTCAGGCAGGGCGAAGCTTTCAGCGCATCCCAGAATTCGTCGCAGTCTGTGGTGTCCCCGCTGAATGCGAAGCAGGATTTTCCGCTATCGAGCAGGTAACCCACCCCCGGCACCGAATGCTTCACGGGGAGCGCGGTGATTTTCCCGTAGCCGAGATCGACGGACTGCCCGACTTCGATTTCGACGAAACGGATATAGGGGTTTTCGGGGGTTGGCTGCTTGCTGTAATCGGGCCAGATCCTCGAATTGAAGATATCCGATTTCAGGATTTCGATGGTCTCAGGGAGCGCATGCACCAGGAGCGGCCTGTTCCTGAAATTGCCCGCGCTGTCCGCGAGCATGGGAAGCAGCGCCACATGGTCGAGGTGGGAATGGGTGAGGAAAATGCGGTCGATTGCGATCATTTCATCGAGGTCGAGGTCCCCCGCCCCGGTTCCGCAATCGATCAGGGTGTCGTGATTCAGCAGCAGGCAGGTGGTGCGCCGCGATCCGCCGATTCCTCCGCTGCATCCGAGTATCCTGAGCCTCATGTTTCCTCCCTCGTCCACACAATCTAGTTCCGTCTCCCTTCCTTTTCAAGTCTTCATCAATCTGTCACGGGCGCGGCGTATCTTGATTCCGTCAAAATTCCGGATGCTGTAGATGAAAGATCTTTCCGATCTCCTCCAGAAAATGGAAGCGCTTCGTGCTTCCGTGCTGGA
>JABEVD010000206.1 GCA_013044025.1 Burkholderiales bacterium | reverse complement strand
GATCGCGTCAATTTTCCCGAAAACCGTCTTTGAGGGAAACCCGGTTTCCCGCTCCCATTTGCGCCAGTTGCCGGACGATCCAGGCCTGTCGCAGAACAACGGTCCGCAGGAATCAGGCGATCGTCCAGAAATCCGTTCCGGTCTGCAGAAACTCGTTGCAGGGAATGTAATGGGAGCCATCGCAGGAAAAGGTCAGGCCGACGAGACCGTTGAAGAGATTCAGCGTTCCCGAGCGCAGATAGAACATGTCGTCCATGAAGCGCAATGTGCGGAATGACTCCAGCACATCGCGGATCCGATCCTGGGGCACCAGGGCTTCGGATGGATAGGGCGATTTCGGGTAGGCGAGACAGATGTCCGGGTCGACCAGCGCATCCAGATCGAGCAGGCGATAACGGTAGGGGTCACTCTCCACCCAGATCACCGCGCGGCTGCTGGAAAAATGCAGGATCACATGGTAGACGCCGTGGTAGATCATCAGTTCCTCGATCACGCCCATCACCACGTCGATTTCCCTGTCCATTCCGCTTTCGGCGCGGCTCTGGTGGAACACCGCATTGCGGATCGAAGGATCGCCCTTGAGCTGACGCCAGAACACAGGCTCCTCGTAAAGCGCCCGGGTGAGCGGCAAATCGCGCAGACCGAAATCCACGCCGATATATCCCAGAACGGAGTCTTCCGAATCGCGCACGATCTGCACGGCTGTGATCGTCGGATGCTTGCCGATCTGGCTGATGTAGGATTCGGAAAGAAGCGCGCCCCGGGAAGGCACCGCTTCGCAAAGATAGGGGCGCATCGAACGGTCCCGTCCGAATGTTTCGGGTTCGAGTCCTTCTCGGGTCACATTGCTGCTGATCTGGACCCCATGCACATTCAATGCATACAGCGTCTTGCCATGGGGAAGCGTCGGCAAGCCTTCGAGCAGCACCCGGTCGAGCGCAATTCTGTCCGTCCATACCGGTGCGCATCGATCGGCAAGACGCTGCAAGGGCTCCTGCAATACGTCGGAGAGCTCCTTGCGCTGGCTCGCAACGCTTTCCTGAAGGGTTTCCCGCACGGCCGCGATTCCGGTATTTTCCATCGCCATGAAGCCATCCATACGAATCCGATGCGCATTAGAAATCACTGATGAATGATAAGTTCAGTCGATGCCAAGCGCAACCCGCATTCGCGAGGAAAAGCCGGAGTCACCCCAGGATGCGGAGCAGGCCTTCGAGCGAGGCACGCACCGCCTGGCGGCGGATTTCCTCGCGGGATCCTTCGAAAAGAACTTTTTTCGTGACGGGCTCCTCGCCCTTCAACACCCAGCCGAAACAGACGGTGCCTACCGGTTTTTCCTCGCTGCCCCCTCCGGGGCCCGCGATGCCGGTAATGGCAAGGGCAACATCCGCATGGCTATGACGGATCGCGCCGACCGCCATTTCGCGTGCGGTCTCCTCGCTCACCGCGCCATATTCCTTCAGCGTGTCCGGATTCACCCCCAGCATTTCGCGCTTGGCGAGGTTGGAATAGGTGATGAAACCGCGCTCATACCATTCCGAGCTTCCGGCAATGGAAGTGAGCACTTCCCCCACCCAGCCGCCGGTACAGGATTCCGCGGTGACGAGCAGATAGCCTCTCGCCTTGAGCGCTTCCCCCACCATGAAGGACGTTTTTTCCATGATTTCAGCCCAGTACGGATTTCAGGAGAGCCAGGCAGATCAGCGCATAAAATGCAGCGAGAAGGTCGTCGAACATCACCCCGAATCCGCCGTGCAGTACTCTGTCATAATAGGCGATCGGAGGCGGTTTTAAAATGTCGAAAAAGCGGAACAGCATAAAGGCCACCGCCTGCCAGAAAAAACCCTGAGGCGTGAAAAACAGCACCAGCATGAAAGCGACGATTTCGTCGAAAACGATTCCGGAATGGTCAGGCACCCCGAGCGCTGTCCCTGTCTTGCCGCAAAGCCAGATTCCAAGCAGGAAAAGCTGGGCGATGAAGATCAGGAAAATCCAGTCCGTTTGCCCGAACCAGTGGTGCAGGAAAAAATAGACTGGGAAGGCTGCAAGCGTCCCTGCGGTTCCGGGGCCGAACGGAAAAAGTCCCGAGCCGAAACCGAAGGAGAGAAAATGCACCGGGTGCGACAACACGAAGCGCCAGCCGGGCTTTTCAGCGGAAGTGATCATAACCCTTTTCCCTCGCCTCCATCGGCATGCCGTCCTCGTCCAGGAGGACGAGTCCGCTTCCGCAGATTATTTTTCCGACCCTGGTCAAGCGAATGCCGAGTCCGGACCCGATTTTTTCCACATCTTCCCTCTTTTCTTCAGGGGAAGTGAAGCAAAGCTCGTAATCGTCCCCACCCGAGAGCATCGCTCTCACCCCTTCAGGGCGATTCCGGAATTTTTCGAGCACGCAGGATGCGGGAAGGTCCTGCAGATGCACTTGCGCAGAAACCTTCGAAGCTTCCAGGACATGCAAAAGATCGGCGCAGAATCCGTCGGAAATGTCGATCGCGCAACGCGAAATGCCGGACAGGGCGAGCCCGAGTTCCACCCTGGGAACCGGGTTCCTGAGACAGGCGAGGCAATGCTTCGCATCTTCTTCGAGATCGATTTTTCCAAGAAGATGGGAAAGCCCGAGCGCCGCATCCCCGAGCGTTCCGGAAACCCAGATGTCGTCGCCGACTCTTGCGCCGTCGCGCCGCAAGGGGTGCTGCACTTCTCCCATGATCTGCACGCAGATCGCAAGCGGACCGCGGGTGGTGTCCCCGCCCACCAGATCGACCCCGTATTCGGAAGCGATTTCGAGAAATCCCCTGGAGAAAGCTTTCAGCCAGGATTCGTCAGCAGCGGGCAAGGCCAGCGCGAGCGTCGCCCATTTCGGCCTTGCGCACATCGCGGCCATGTCCGAAACATTCACCGCGAGCGATTTTCTTCCGAGCAGATGGGGATCGTCTTCCGGGAAAAAATGGGTGCCGGAGACCAGCATGTCGGTCGAAACAGCCAGTGTGCCATCGACCTTCAGCAGCGCGCAGTCGTCGCCGACTCCGAGCAGCGCGGAAGGCGCATCCTTCCTGAAATACCGGTCGATGAGCTCGAATTCGGAAGCCAAGGCTACCTGATTTCGGATGCGCGCAGCTTCGCAGCGATCCTGTCCAGGACGCCGTTCACATACTTGTGGCCGTCTGTGCCGCCATAGAGCTTGGCGAGTTCGACCGCCTCGTTGATCACCACGCGGTAGGGGATGTCGGGGTGATTTTTCAGCTCGAAAGTGCCCAGCAGCAGGATGGAAGCTTCCACCGGACTCAATTCGGAAAAATCCCGATCCAGATTCGGACGGATGATTCCCTGCAGGCTTTCAACCTCGGCAATCGTCCCTTTCAGCAGCCGGGTGAAATACTCGGCATCGCACTGGGCATACTCCTCGCTCTCCCTGAAGTGCGATTCGATCTCATAGGCGGTGCCGCCTGCCAGCTTCCATTGGTAGAGGGCCTGAAGCGCCGCCTCCCGTGATTTCCTGCGTTTTCCCTTCATGGCATCCTTCTGAGGAGATTCGCCATCTCGATCGCGGCAAGACCGGCTTCGCCGCCCTTCTGGTTCATTCTGTAAAGCGCCTGATCGTCGTCTTCCGTGGTGAGGATGCCGTTCGCAACCGGCACCCCGGTGTCGAGTTGCACTTCCATCACGCCACGTGCCGACTCGTTGGACACCACTTCGAAATGATAGGTCTCCCCGCGGATCACCGCTCCGAGCGCCACCAGCGCGTCGTACTTGCCGCTCCTTGCCAGCTTGCCAAGCGCAACCGGAATTTCCAGCGCGCCGGGAACGGTGACGAGGATCATGTCGGAGGGCGCCACCCCGTGGTGGGTGAGCGAGGATACGCATCCGCTCAGGAGCCCTTCGCACACGTCGATGTTGAAGCGGCTCATGACGATGCCGATCCTGAGTCCATGCCCGTCGAGATCCTGTTCGATCTCCTCGATGTTTTCGAATTTGGCCATTTTATTCCTGTCAGATTTCTGCGATTGATTCGGCGAACCCGGTCACTTCCAGGTCGAACCCGGTCATGCTGGGCATCTTTCTCGGCACTGCGAGTAGCCTCATTCTGCGCACGCCGATGTCCTTGAGGATCTGCGCGCCGATTCCGTAATTCCTGAGGTCCACCTTGGCCGGTGCGCGGTTTGCAGTGTTCATCACCCGCTCGACCAGGTCTCCCTCGCATTCGCGGCGACCGAGCAACACGATCACGCCGCTGCCCTTTCTCGAAACCGCTTCCAGCGCATCGTGCAGCTTCCAGGAATGCGTCGAGCTCTGCACGTCGAGCAGATCCATCACCGAGATCGGCTCGTGCACCCGGACCAGCACTTCGTGCTCCGGGTCGATCTCCCCCTTCACCAGCGCGAGATGGCCCTGGTTGGAATTTCTGTCCAGATAGACGAACAGCCTGAATTCACCATGCATCGTCAGTATGGTACGCTCGGCCACCCGGCTCACCAGCGATTCGGTCTGGTTGCGGTAATGGATCAGGTCCGCGATCGCGCCGATCTTGAGTCCATGCTTTTCCGCGAAAACCAGCAGATCCGGCAGGCGCGCCATCTCTCCGTCTTCCTTGAGGATTTCGCAGATCACGGACGCCGGGGTGAGTCCTGCGAGTTGCGCAAGATCGCACCCTGCTTCGGTGTGTCCGGCGCGCACCAGCACCCCGCCCTTTTGCGCCATCAGCGGAAAAATGTGGCCCGGCTGGACGATATCCTCCGGCCTGGCATCCTTCGCCACCGCCGCCTGAACGGTTTTCGCCCGGTCCGCAGCCGAAATCCCGGTGGTGACGCCGGAAGCCGCCTCGATCGAGACCGTGAAATTGGTCCCCATCGGAGAGCGGTTGGCGGAGACCATCAGCGGCAAATTGAGCTGCCTGCAGCGCTCCTCGGTGAGGGTGAGGCAGATGAGGCAGCGACCGTACTTCGCCATGAAGTTGACCGCCTCCGCCGTGACGAAATCGGCCGCCATGACGAGATCCCCTTCGTTCTCGCGGTCCTCCTCGTCGACGAGCACGACCATCTTCCCCTGGCGAAGATCCTCGATGATGTGCGAAATCGGGCTCAGGGTCATGATCAGAACATCGGCTTGTCTTTGGCTTCCAGGTAGCGCGCAGCGCCTTCCATGATTTCCTTTTCCGCCTCCGCCACGCCGACCCAGCCTTCGACCTTGACCCACTTGCCCTTTTCCAGGTCCTTGTAATGCTCGAAGAAATGGCTGATCTGGGCGAGGGTGAGCTCGGGCACGTCGGAAGGCGAATGGATGCCGCGATAGAGCGTGCAGAGCTTGTCGACCGGCACCGCCAGCAGCTTGGCATCGATGCCCGATTCGTCGGTCATCTTCAGCATGCCGATGGTCCTGCAGCGCACCACGACGCCCGTCATCAGCGGCACCGGGCTCAACACCAGCACGTCCACCGGGTCGCCGTCGTCGGACAGGGTATGCGGGATGTAACCGTAATTGCAGGGATAATGCATCGCGGTCGACATGAAGCGGTCGACGAACATCGCGCCGGTCTCCTTGTCCACCTCGTACTTGATGGGATCCCCGTTCATGGGAATTTCGATGATGACGTTGAAATCGCGGGGAAGATCGCGCCCCGAATTGACCCTGTCGAGATTCATGTCTGAGCTGCCCTGTTGTGCAAAACGCCCATTATATATTGCCGGACGGCAAATCATGAAATGTGCAGCGGGGTGCGAAATCTGCTACATTTATCCATCCCGAAAAACCAGAGCCTGCATTGACCCCAGAAGAGTATTGCCAGGAAAAGGCTGCGGCAAGCGGATCGAGCTTCTACTACAGTTTCCTTTTCCTCCCCCCCGAAAGAAGGCGAGCCATCGTCGCGCTCTATGCATTTTGCAGGGAGGTGGACGATGTCGTCGACGAATGCAGCGATCCTTCGGTCGCAAGAAAAAAACTGGAATGGTGGCGGGGAGAAATCAGTGCGACTTTCTCGGGCCATCCCGAGCATCCGGTGGGGCGGGCGCTGAAGGAAGTCGTCACGCAATTCAACCTGCCGATCGAACTCTTTTTCGAGATCATCGACGGCATGGAGATGGATCTCGACCAGATCCGCTATGCTGACTTCGCAGCGCTCAGGCTCTACTGTTATCGCGCGGCCAGCGTTCCCGGCCTGCTTTCCGCAGAAATTTTCGGCTTCGAAGACAGGAAGACGCTCGAATACGCCAAGGAACTCGGGCTCGCACTCCAGCTCACCAACATCATCCGTGACGTGGGAGAAGACGCAAGGCGCAACCGCATCTACCTTCCGATGGACGAAATGGAGCGATTCGGCGTCCCTGCCTCCGACATCCTCCATTTCCGGGACAGCGAGAACTTCAGGAAACTGATGGCGTTCCAGATCGAGCGGGCAAGAAGTCATTACGAAAACGCCTATCACGCCCTGCCGGATTCGGATCGAAAAACGCAAAAGCCCGGACTCATCATGGCGGCGATCTATTCTGCCCTGCTGGAAGAAATCGCTGCAGATCCCGGCAGCGTGCTCCATGCCCGCACTTCACTCACTCCCTTGCGCAAGATCTGGATCGCCTGGAAGACATGGCGCAAAAAATAGCCGTAGTGGGCGGCGGCTATGCCGGGATGGCGGCGGCATTCACCCTTGCAGAAGCCGGCGTCAAGGCGACCGTATTCGAATCGGCAAAAACGCTTGGGGGAAGGGCAAGGCGGGTCGAATCCGGAGGGTTCTTCCTCGACAACGGCCAGCACATCCTGATGGGATGCTATACGGCCACCCTTTCCCTGATCGAAAAAGTCTGGGGGGAAAAACAACCCTATTCCCGCTTCCCACTCGAAATCTCGGTGGACGAACTCGAAATCAGGGCAAGAAAACTTCCCTCCCCGCTCGACCTTTTAACCGGATTCCTGTTCGCAAAAGGAATTTCCATATCCGAGCGGATCTCGGCAATCCGCTTTCTCGGCACGGCGAAACTCGACGCCGACAGGAGCGTGAAAAAACTTCTGGAACAATATCATCAGGGCGAAAAAATCACCCGCCTGCTGTGGGAGCCGCTTTGCATTTCCGCACTCAACACCCCGCTCGCATCGGCTTCGGCCAGGGTTTTCCTCGCGGTGCTGAGAGACGGCCTGGGCGGCTCGGGCAGCGACATGATTCTCCCGGCCGTCGACCTCACCAGCCTTTTTCCGGAAGGAGCCGCGAAAAGGATCCGGGAAGCGGGCGGGGAAGTGCGCCCATCGACTCCGGTTCGAACAATCCGCAGGATGGAAAAAGGGTTCGAACTCGATACCGCTTCAGGAACCCTGCATTTCGACCAGGTGATCGTTGCCGTGCCTCCCTGGCAACTGCAAAGACTGGGATTGCCCCCGGTTGAATTTTCCTACCAGCCGATCGTCACCGTGTATTCGCAATACCCGGAAACGGTTTCATTACAACGCCCGATGCAGGGATTCTCGACCGGTCTTGCCCAATGGTTCTTCGACCGCGGCAAATGGTGCGGACAGAAGGGACTCATCGCATCGGTGACGAGCGCGGAAGGGGAGCACATGAAGCTCCGTCATGAAGAGATTGCGAAACAGGTGCACCTGGAAACCTCGGCCCGGATCCCGGGCCTCCCCGATCCCCTCTGGCAGAAAGTGATCGCCGAAAAGCGCGCGACTTTCGCCTCGACCCCGGATCTGTTCAGGCCGAAAAACGCAACCGCATGGCCCGGACTCCATCTCGCCGGAGATTACACGGAAAGCGAATATCCGTCGACGCTGGAAGCTGCCACGAGAAGCGGGATTGCGGCTGCTAAACTCGCGCTCGCTCCGGAATAACCCTACCAGCAACATCGTTGTAGCCCAAATGGAGCTGTGATAGATTGCTTGCGTCAGGGCGCGACAAGACGCCCGCGACAAAGGAACGGAGCAACATAATAATCAGATCGAAAGGAGCAGGATATGCAGGCAGTGCCATGGCTCATATTGTTCGTCTTCATCATGCCGGCTGTCATCATGCTGAGCGACATGGGCAACATTCGCGGCAAAAAATGAAAAAGGGGCGCTTCAAGCGCCCCTTTTCAATGCAGGCTCAGGCTCGGAACCTGCATGTTGGCGAAATCGTCTTCCACCATATCGGTCACCATCGAGTGAATCTCGATGTCGAACCATTCCTTGAAAAGCTTCAGGCTTCTCGAAGCGGGCCAAAGGGATTCATCCACCACCCAGTCCTCGAGCTCCCGCTCGAACAGCGCGCCGAAATTCGAATACACGAACTGCAATGCGCTTTCCTCGTCGTCGAACTCGGGAATCAGAAGCGCAGTGGCATCCTTTCTCAGTTCTTCCAGCGTCACATCCGGTGCCGGGTCGATGCAGGTCGCGAGCCATTCCTGAAACTGCTGCTTGGGCTTGATGATGGCCAGACTGCGGTTGATTTCGTACATGATTTATCCAGATAGTGCCAGACTGACTCCAATTGTAACCTCAAAACCACCGCTTCCAAATTTATTTTTCATTTCCGATTTCCAGCATGTGCCGCAATACGAGGCACTTCAGCCAAAGCCTTTCGACCTCTTCGACCTCCCCGAATGAAACCGAGTATTCGTGCATTCCGTCCTTCTGCTGCCTTCTTCGCACCAGGCGGACGGGAAGCTGGATTTCCCGCTTCATTTCGTCGATCGGAGCAACGAAGGAGATGGAAAACCCCTCCTCCTTCACGTC
>JABEVD010000035.1 GCA_013044025.1 Burkholderiales bacterium | reverse complement strand
CTCATCGGCGAGCGCGGCCGCGAAGTGAAGGAGTTCATCGAGCAGATTCTGGGAGAGGAAGGACTCGCCCGTTCGGTGGTGGTCGCAGCCCCGGCAGACACTTCCCCGCTTTTGAGGCTGCAGGGCGCCGCCTACGCCACCACGATCGCCGAATATTTCAGAAACCTTGGGAAACATGTCCTGCTCATCATGGATTCCCTCACCCGCTTCGCCATGGCGCAACGCGAAATCGCGCTCGCCATCGGCGAGCCGCCTGCAACCAAGGGATATCCCCCTTCGGTGTTCGCAAGGCTTCCGCAGCTCGTGGAGCGGGCCGGGAACGGGCCGAAGGGAGGAGGATCGATCACCGCTTTCTACACCGTGCTCACCGAAGGTGACGATCTCCAGGATCCGATCGCAGACAGCGCCCGCGCCATCCTCGACGGCCATGTAGTGCTCTCGCGCTCGCTGGCCGACCAGGGACATTATCCTGCGATCGACATCGAGGCTTCGATCAGCCGCGCCTTCACCAGCCTGGTCTCGAAGGAACATATCGATCTGGTGCGATCCTTCAAGCAGTATTATTCCAGGTACCAGAGGAACCGCGACCTCATCAATGTCGGCGCCTATGTTCCAGGATCCGATCCGGAGCTCGACCGGGCCATCCAGCTCCGCCCGAGATTCGAGGCATTCCTGCAGCAGAGGATGAACGAGCGGGAAACCTATCTCGACAGCATCAACAAGCTTGCGACCGTTCTGCTATAGTCGATCATCATGGCCAAATTTCCCCTCCAGAGGCTCGTCGATCTGGCAAAAAACCAGACCGAGGCCGCGATCCGTGCGCTCGGCGACCTCAACCGGCAGCATGGCGCAATCGGCGGAAAACTGGAATTGCTGCTGCAGTACCGGGAGGAGTACCGGAACAAATACGCAGAAGCCATGAAAAAAGGCATCACCCAGAACGAACTGCAGAACTTCCGCAATTTCATCTCCAGGCTGGATGAAGCCATCGACCAGCAAAAGCGCCTGCTCGATCAATCTGCGCGGGCGGTCGAGGAAGGAAGGAACCGCTACCGGGAACAGCACAGGAAACTCAAATCCTTCGAAACGCTCGCGGCAAGGCACGAAGCGAGCGAATCGCTGAAGTCCGCGAGAATGGAACAGAAGGATCTCGACGAGATTTCCAGCAACGCCTATTCGCGAAAAGGGAGCGAGGAAGGCTGACTGGCACAGGGTTTGCATCTTTCCGGAGGAACCGAACAAAGGAAGCACCATGCAAGCCATACTCGCCATCCAGCCCGCACCGCAAGCCGCACAGGCTTCCTCCGGCAGCACGGAAGACGGCAGCGCCTTCAAATCCGTTCTGGCATCGAAAATGCCGCCTCCTGCCAATGCCGCATCGACGCCTGAAAATGCCGTGAAACCTGCCGACGTCGCCAAAAAAACCGCCGAGCCGGTCGCGAAGAAGAAGGACGAGAAAACTGCAACACCGCCAAGCGCCCCCGATCTCGCGGCCAATCCACAACCCCCGCTCATTCCCGTCCCCGCGCCTGCGCAAGCGGTCAAGGGATCGGTCAAACCCGAGCCGCCCAGGCAGGATGGGGCGCCCGTGCTCGCCCTCAACAACGCAGCGGCCTTCGTTGCGCCCGAGAGCAAAATTTCTCCGAAAACGGGCATGAAGCCGGTCGCCAATGCGACGCCCGAAACCAGGACATCCTCCGCTTCGCCCGAAAAAAAGGCTTCCTTCACTTCGCCCGAAACCCGGGCTTCCTCCGCGTCGAGCGGAACCGTTGCGGCAGCTGCAGCGGAACATCCAGGAAAAACGAATCCGGCAGCGGCAAATATTGCCCAGAACGGCAACATCTTGCCGCAGGCGAAGACGAGCACCAGCCACGCTTCCGGCAGCCAGATCGAAAAACCGGTGCTACCGGAAACGAAGAAGATTTCAGAAAACACGGTGCAGACCGTGGTTCAACCGCAGGCGCCGCAAGTTTCCCATTCCCACCAGACGATCCCTCAGGCCAGCGTCTCCGCTCCGGTCGGAAGCCCCGCCTGGGGAAGCGAAATCGGCCAGAAAGTCCTCTGGATGTCGAATTCAAACCAGCATGTCGCAGAACTCCATCTCAACCCGCCGAATCTCGGACCGGTGGAAGTGAGGCTCACTTTGCAAAACGACCAGGCAAGTGTCCAGTTCGTCGCACAGCATCACGAAGTCCGGGCAGCCCTCGAGTCTTCCATGCCCAAGCTCAGGGAAATGATGATGGACAACGGCATCGCGCTCGGAAATGCGACGGTGGGATCGGGTTCTTTCGGCCAGTCCTCCTTCGGCGACCAGTACCAGCCGAGGCAACAGTCCTCCTTCGCCGTTTCGCCGGTGGCGATTTCGGCACCGGCCATCGTGCATGTGAGCCGCATTTCGGGCAAGGTGGACACTTTCGCCTGACCAGAACAAGCTTTCGATGAGTCGCGGCATGATGCTATGATATTCGCTACATCCAACAAGCAAATGAAAAGATCATGGCAAAGGCAACCGAAAAACCCGCTGAAGCAACCGAAAGCGCAAAAAAGAAGAACCCGCTGATGCTGGTCATCGTGATTCTCCTGGTGCTCATCGTGCTGGGAGGAGGCGGCTTCGGCTACTGGTTCATGACCCACAACAAGTCTTCCTCGCAGAAAATCGCCGCAGAACCGGCGACTCCGCCCGTGTATACCGTGCTCGACACTTTCACCGTGAACCTCAAGGATCCCGGGATCGCGCTTCAGACCGACATCACGCTGAAAGTCCGCGACGAAAAGGTGGGAGAAGCCATCAAGGCGCGCATGCCCGAAATCAGGAACGACATCCTGCTGCAGCTTTCCAACCAGCATCAGGCAGATCTTTCCAGCTCTGCGGGCAAGGAAAAGCTCGGACAGGAAATCATGGTCGAAGTGAACAAGGTCCTGCAGGCGAAAAGCCCCAGTGAAGGGGTGAGCCAGGTGCTGTTCACTTCCTTCATCATCCAGTGATGCCATGAGCCAGGACTTCCTTTCCCAAGAAGAAGTCGACGCCCTGCTGAAGGGCGTCACGGGGGAAGTCGACGAAGTTGCAGAAGAGGAAACGGATTCTTCCGGAATCCGCACCTACAACATCGCGACCCAGGAGCGCATCGTCCGCGGACGCATGCCCACCCTGGAGCTCATCAACGAGCGCTTTGCCAGGCTGCTCAGGATCGGCCTGTTCAACTTTCTGAGGAGAAGCGCGGAAATCTCGGTCGGACCGGTTCGCGTCATCAAGTACAGCGAATTCATCCGCAACATGCCGGTTCCGACCAATCTCAACCTGATCAAGATCAATCCGCTGCGCGGCACTTCCCTGTTCATCTTCGACCCCAATCTGGTGTTCCTGATCGTGGACAACCTGTTCGGAGGAGACGGCAGGTTCCACTCGCGCGTGGAAGGAAGGGATTTCACCCCTACCGAACAGCGCATCATCCAGCGCCTGCTGGAAGTCGCCTTCCTGGAATACGAGAAATCCTGGGCTCCGGTATTCAAGATCCAGCTGGAATACATCCGGGCGGAAATGAACACGCAGTTCGCCAACATCGCCACCCCGAACGAGGTCGTGGTCGCCACCACTTTCACCATCGATCTTGGCAACAACAGCGGGGAATTCCACATCTGCATGCCCTATTCGATGATCGAGCCCATCCGGGACATCCTTTCGAGCAGCATGCAGGGGGACCAGATGGAAGCGGACATGAGGTGGGTGAAACTGCTTTCGCAGGAAATCCAGCAGGCGGAAGTCGAACTCGTCGCGAACCTCACGGAAGTGCCGGTCACCCTCGGTCAGATCGTCAACATGAAAAAGGGCGACATCCTTTCGGTCGACATTCCTGAAGCCATCATCGCCCAGATCGAAGGCGTACCGGTTCTGGAATGCAAATTCGGCGTCCTGAACGGACAGTACGCGCTCAAGGTCAACAGGTTCATCGGAAGTTCCGATGCCGAAGGAGGAAGAAAAAATGGCTGAAGATCCATCGGACGACTGGGCGGCAGCGATGGCGGAACAACAGCAGGGCAGCGACGACTGGGGAGCGGCATTGGCGGAGCAGGCATCTGCGGAAGTGAAGCCCGCCGCTTTCGAGAAGCTCTCCCAATCCGGCGCAGCCACCATCGCCAACGATCTGGAGATGATCCTCGACATTCCGGTTCAGCTCACCGTGCAGCTCGGCAAGACCAAGATCGCGATTCGAAGCCTGCTGCAATTGGCGCAAGGTTCGGTCGTCGAACTCGACGGGCTCGCCGGCGAGCCGATGGATGTGCTCGTCAATGGCTGCCTCATCGCCCAGGGCGAAGTCGTCGTGGTCAACGAGAAATTCGGGATTCGCCTCACCGACATCGTGACGCCTTCCGAGCGCCTGAAGAAACTCAACAAATGAGGAATGACAGACTGATGTCGGCCCTTTCCGTCTCTGCGGTGCAACCTGCCATTCCCCAGACATCCGGCATGCTGCAGATGTTCTTCGCCCTGCTTTTCGTGCTCGCCATGCTGATATCAGCCGCCTGGCTGCTGAAGCGCTACGCGGTGCAGCAGAAAATCCCCGGCGGGGCGATCAGGGTGATCGCAGGGGCTGCCGTCGGGCAGCGGGAAAGAGTCGTTCTGGTCGAAATCGGCGACACCTGGCTGGTGCTCGGAGTCGCGCCCGGCCAGGTCAGCGCCCTGCACACCATGCCGAAAATGGAGGCAGCCGAAGACGAGGATCGCAAGGCCGACAGCGGCTTCCAGACCTGGCTCAGGCAGATCCTGGAAAAGCGCAATGATCGCAGCTAGCCGACTCCTGTTTCTGGCCTTGCTGCTGGCGCCTTTTTTCGCCCATGCAGCGGACCTGCCAATGATCACCTCCACCCCGCTTCCCGGAGGAGGGCAGTCCTATGCGCTCAGCATCCAGACGCTGCTCACGCTGACCGCGCTCTCCTTCCTTCCGGCAGTGCTGCTGATGATGACCGGATTCACCCGCATCATCATCGTGCTCAGCCTGCTGAGACAGGCGCTCGGCACCCAGTCTTCCCCACCCAACCAGGTGCTGGTGGGGCTTGCCCTGTTCCTCACCTTTTTCGTGATGTCGCCGGTCTTCCAGAAAATCTACGTGGATGCCTATCAGCCTCTTTCCGAAAACAGGATCGACTTCAACCAGGCGATCGAAAAGGCATCCATTCCGCTCAAGTCCTTCATGCTGAAGCAGACCCGCGAATCCGACCTTGCCCTTTTCGTGCGCATCTCGCACAGCCCCGCCCTGCAGGGTCCGGAAGATGTGCCGATGCGCATCCTCGTGCCGGCCTATGTGACGAGTGAACTGAAGACCGCCTTCCAGATCGGCTTCATCATTTTCATTCCCTTCCTCATCATCGAGATCGTGGTGGCGAGCGTATTGATGTCGATGGGCATGATGATGGTCTCCCCATCGATCATTTCCCTTCCCTTCAAGCTGATGCTTTTCGTCCTGGCGGACGGCTGGACGCTGCTCATCGGTTCCCTCGTGCAGAGCTTCTCGACATGACTCCGGAAAGCGTCATGACCCTCGCCCAGCAGGCGATGCAGGTCACCCTCCTGGTTTCCGCGCCGATGCTGATCGCAGCCCTCGTCGTGGGATTGCTCGTCAGCATTTTCCAGGCGGCCACCCAGATCAACGAAATGACGCTTTCCTTCATTCCGAAGCTGCTCGTTCTTTTCCTGGTGCTGATCCTGGCAGGCCACTGGATGCTGAACCAGCTCCTCAATTACATGACGGGAATCTTCTCCGGAATCCCGGCGATGATCGGATGATCCGCATCACCGAAGCCGAGCTGTACGGATGGCTCACCACCTTTTTCTGGCCTTTCGTGCGCATCCTCGCCCTGGTCGCTGCGGCTCCGGTGCTCGGCCACGCCACCGTTCCCGCCAGGGTGAAGGTCGCACTTGCGGCGGCCATCACCGTGCTGGTTGCTCCGATCCTGGATCCCGCACCCAAAATCGACCCCGGATCGATCCCCGGGCTGCTGGTTATCGCCCAGCAGATGGTCATCGGCGCCGCCATGGGACTGGCCATGCAGATCGTTTTCGTCGCAGTGGAAATGGCCGGGAACATCACCGGACTGCAGATGGGGCTGGGATTTGCCACTTTTTACGATCCTTCCAGCGGCGGCAGCACCGCGGTCATCTCCCAGTACATGAACCTGGTCGCGACCCTGATCTTCCTCGCGCTGAACGGACACCTGATGATGATTTCCGCGATCGTGGACAGCTTCTCGGTTTTTCCAGTCGGAGACCATCTGATGAGCGGACAGGGGTGGCTCGCCATCGTCTACTGGGGGGAGAGGATCTTTTCAGCCGGACTTTTTCTATCCCTGCCGATGCTGGCCGCGCTCTTCATCACCAACATGGCGCTCGGCATCCTGACAAGAGCCGCGCCCCAGCTCAACATTTTCGCAGTGGGTTTTCCGGTCACGCTGGCTGTCGGACTCGGACTGCTCGCCCTGTCCCTTCCCTATTTCATACCGGTCCTGGAAGACCTGTTGCAGAATGGATTCCGCGTCCTGCAGGAAATGGTCTCCCTCTATCACATGTAGTTGAACAGGGAGAGGTTGCTCACCTGGACGAAGGATTTCTGCGCCGCAGTGAGCGCAAGGGTCTGCTGGTTGAGCTTCGAAATCGCCGCGGTGTAATCGACGCTGGTGAGCGTCGCGAGCCTGGACTGGTATTGCAGGCCGAGGCTGCTGCTGTCGGACTGGGCTGTAGTCACCTCGTTCAATCTGGATCCGTTTGCTGCCCGCACCGTCAGCACGTTGCTGAGCGCGTTGGCGAGATTCTGGGTGGCATTGCTCAGGCTGTTGGTGAGCGCAGCCTGGCTGCCAGGACCGGTTACCGACGTATTGAGCGCGGTGATGAGGTTGCCGATCGTGGTGAAAACGCTCTGGTTCTGGCTCGCAGTGATGTTGAAGGTGTCGCCGTTTCCCGGCGAGCCGGAAATGGTGACGCTGGCGCCGGAAGTCGGCCCGAGGGAAATCGCATTTCCTGCCGTATAGGGCTGGGCGGAAAGGACGGTGGTTCCTGTGGAATTGTCGATGACGTCGTAGCTCGTCCCTCCCCCGGACACGTTGAACTTGATCGAAAAATTCTTGCTGCTCGCATTCCAGTCCGTCTGGTTGGTCACCTGGCTCGAATTCACCGTGGCCGAACCTGAATTGGAAGTCGCGCCCTGCACCACGAAGGAGCCGTTCCCGGTCCGGATGTTCTGGAAAACATCCGCCCCGGAGAGGGAAACCTGGATCTGTTCGGAAGGACTGATCTGCATATGCTGCGTGCTCTGGTCCCCGACATACTGCACGCCAGAAGCCGTATTCTGGAAAGGGGCGGCATTGCCCATGCCCCCTGCAAAAAGATATACGCCGGTTCCATCGGTGCTGTTTGCAAGCCCGACGAGTTGCTGCAAATCTCCGGAGAGCTGCGAGGCGATCGCCGTGCGATCGGTATTGGTGATGCTGGAATTTCCTGCGCTCACCACCAGCGACTGTACGCCCTGGATCAGGGTGGTGACGCTCTGCAGCGCATTCTCGTTCAGCGTCATCCTGGTGTTGGCCGCATTCTGGTTGGCCTGGTACTGGGTATTGATCGAATTCGCCTGACCCACTTCCAGCGCCTGCGCCGCCGCCACCGGATCGTCCGCCGGCGTGATGATCCGGTTGCCCGAAGAGAGCTGCTGCTGGGTATGGTTGATCCCGGCCTGCAACTGCTGCATTCCGTAGACCCCGCTATTGAATATGGTGCTGGTGCTGATGCGCATTTTCGCCCCCGTTAGAGCTGAAGCAAGGTATTGAAGAGCGTGTCGGCCACCTGGATCATTTTTCCCGCCGCCTGATAGGCCTGCTGGTATCGGATCAGGTTAGCCGCCTCTTCGTCCAGATTCACCCCGGACACGGACTGCTGACTTTGGGTGAGCTGGTTCACGAGCGAGGTCTGGGCAGTGCTGTTGGTCTGCACCTGATTCGCAGTGGTTCCGATCTGACTGACGAGTTGGCTGTACGCTCCTGCATAGGATGCGGTATTGCCGATCATCGTGTTCTGAGTCTGCAGTCCTGCGAGCAGGAGAACGTTGCTGTTGTCCGTCACGCCACCGGTATTCGGCCCCACCGAAAAGGTGTCGCCCACCCCCGGTGAGCCGGAAATGCTTGCCGTCCATCCATTGTAGCTGATCTTGCTCCCCGAAGTATAAGCGACATTGGTGGCCAGCGTTGAGCCGGAAGTCGTGTCGGTCACGTTGAAGGTGGTGGCCGGGCTATTGAAAGTGATCGTGACGTTGTGCTGCACGTTGGGATTGAGCGGCCAGGTGGCGGAGGCCGCGCCGATGGTTCCGGTTCCGTTATTTTGCGCCCCCGCCTGGCTTTTCACCTGGGAAGCGGCCGCGATCTGGGCAGTGCTGCTCACGTTGAGCGAAAAATCCTGCGCCCCGTTCACGGTGGGCTTGATGACGAAACTCGCAGACTGCGTGGGCGTCGCAGGAGGACTCACCACGAGGCTCATTCCGTCCGCAATGAAGGGCGAAGCGGAAGTGCCCGCACCGGTCATGGAAACCGTCTGGTTGGTCGTGGTGTTGATGAGCGTCCAGGAAGGAGTCGCCCCGCCGCTGTAATTGAGCAGATAATCGTTTCCGGTGAGCTGGGATGCCGTCTCCGTGCCGTTTTGCGTGATCGAGGAGAGCGCGGTCGCCGCAGCGGTCTGGGTCACCTGGGAAAAATCGGCATTGAAGGCGAGCGGCGAACTCGCGCCGTTGGCAAGCGAAACGGATTTGGCGGTATTGGTCGAAGAACTCAATGCGCCCGCCCCGGTGAACACCAATACCGAAGGATTGGGAGAGCCGATCGCAGCCACGCCGTTGTCGGTGGTGGCCGACGCGATCGCGGAAGCCTGCGCTGCGGTGAGCCCTGCTGCGGCAGCAGCCGTATTCACCGCGGTCGCCACGCTCGCGGCAGTCGCCCCGACCGCCCCGGCCGCAGTCACCGCAGCCGTTGCGATCGATGCCGCCTGGGTGGCATTCGCGCCTCCGGCGGTCGCCACCGAAGTGACGGTGGAAGAAACGGAAGAAGCGGTCTGTGCGCTGTCCGAGGGATTTCCGTCCACCTGGCTGTAGGCGAGCCACTGGTTGGCCGTTCCCGTCTTCACGTAATAGAGGGAAGCGTTGTGGGACTGCCCGAGGCTGTCGTAGATCGTGGCGGAATGGGTGAAATTGTAGGTGGCGGGATTGGCCGGATCGAACGGGCTTGCCGCAGGGGCAGTCGCGCCCGAGGAAAGATTGGCCGAAATCTGCACACTGGTGGTCGCATTCGATCCGGTGAGCGTCACATTCGCGGCAACCCCGGTTCCGTTGGCGGCATTGGGCAGCACCACGGCTGCCGGCACGTTGAAATACGGCACGCCCGGTTTGCCGTTCAGATCCTGGCCCAGCTGCTGTTGCTGGTTGAAGGTCTGGGAAAGGCTCACCGCGATCCTGCCGAGATCGTTCTGCGCAGGATCCAGAGACTGGCTGCGGAAGGAATAGAGTCCGCCCAGCGCCCCGCCCACCACGCTCGAATCCGGAAGGATGGAATTGGTTCCGTTCGCGGAAAAGGCCATCACGGTCTTGCTCGGATCCGAAGTGCTGGCAACGGCAGCCAGCGTTTGCGCCTGACTCCCCACGACCAGTCCCTGCCCGGTTCCGATGAAGACGTTGTAGCTTCCATCGCTCTGCTTCAGCACCGTGGTCTGGATCTGCTTGCTCAGATTCGAGATCAATGCGTCGCGCTGATCCATGAGATCGTTGGGAGGCTGCCCTCCTGTCGAATTGGTCGCATTCACGATGCTGTTGTTGAGGCTCGCGATCTGCGAAGCATAGGTGTTGATGAGCGAGACGGAAGAGGAGATCTGGCTGTTCACGCTCGTTCTCGCGCTGGCGAACTGCTGGTTGAGCAACTGGAACCGGGCGACCAGGGATTGCGAAGCGCTCAGCATCGATTGCCTGGAAGGAACCGAGGAAGGGGAATTGGCCACCGCCTGGGTGGCGGAAAAGAATCCCTGGACGGCCGATGCAAGCCCCAGATTGGGATCGCCGAGCAAATTGTCGATCTGGCTCACCATGGTCGAATAGGTGGAGAGCTGGCTGCTTTGCGATTGCGCCTGGTTCAACTGGGTGGTGAGAAAATCGCTGTAGAGGCGCTGCACCGTCGAGACCTGCACGCCCTGGCCGAAAAAACCGCTTCCGCTGCCGAGCGCGATATTGGTCGTCTGAACAGTCTGCTGGCGATTGTATCCGGCGGTGTTGACATTGGCGATGTTGTGTCCGGTCACGAGAATGCCGGATTGTGCAGCATTGAGCGCACTCGTGCCGATTTCCAGTATTCCGCTGCCCATTTCAGTCTCCCAACTTCATAATGTATTTACGGCAAATTTCACAAAAACTTGATTCAGCCGGCCTGGTTCAAGGGATTCTCGCCGAACATCCTCACCAGCTTCTCCGCATAATTCGGATCGGTCGCATACCCTGCATCCTGCAGCGCCTGGGCAAACCCGGCCGGGTCCTTGCTCGATGCCAGCGCATTGCCGTATCTCGGATCATTCGAGAGCAGGTTCGCATAATCCCGGATGGATTCGGCCTCCGAGGAATAAGAGCGAAAATTCTGGTAAATCTTCTGCGGCATCCCGTTCACGTATTCGGTGGTGAGCGCGGTCACCACCGGTCCCTTCCAGCTCGCACCCGCCTTGATTCCGAACAGGTTGTGGCTGCTCCTGCCGTTCGCGCTTTTCACCACATGCTTTCCCCATCCGGTTTCCAGCGCGGCCTGTCCGATCAGGAATTTCGCGGAGATCCCGGTATCCTTTTCCACCGACTTCGCCTCCGCAAGCAGCCTCGTCACGAAATCCTGCGCCGAAGCGGAAGGAGCGGGCGCTTCTGCCGGTTGCGGCGCCACCGGCTGCGAATAAACCGCCTGGGGCATGGGCACGCTCGCAGGCTTCACGGCCGCATCCGGAAGCCTGGGCGAGAGCTGCTTCACCATCATTTCCGCAAGACCCATCCCTTTTCCGGAAAGGGTCTGGACCAGTTGCTGGTCCAGCATCGAGGTGTACATCTTGGTCTGCTCGCTGTCGAAAAGTCCGTCCTGCGGGGTGGCATCGCGCATGCTTTTCAGCATCATGCTCATCAGAACACTCTCGAACTGCTTCGCGACGGCGGGCAAAGCCTGCTTCGGATTCTTTTCGGCCTGCAGGCGCAGCGCATCCAGGCTGTGCGTGTCGAGATAGAATTTGCCCGCGTTGTCCATCAGATGATCTCCAGATCCGCCTTCAGCGTTCCTGCAGCCTTCATCGCCTGCAGGATGGCGAGCATGTCCTGGGGCGTCGCGCCGACCGCATTGAGCGCCTTCACCACATCCCCGAGGGAAGCGCCTTCGAGCGTGATGAGCGATCCCTTTTCGGATTTGATGTTGATGCTCGCCTGGTTGGTCACCGTGGTCTGCCCCTGCGAGAATGCGCCCGGCTGGCTCACCGAAGGCGTCGAGGAAACCACCACCGAGAGGTTGCCGTGCGCCACCGCGCAGTTCTCGATCCTGACGGACTGGTTCATCACGATCGAACCGGTCCTCGCATTCACGATCACCTTCGCCGCCGCCCTGGCCGGGTCTACCTCGATGTCCTCCAGTTGTCCCAGGAACGAAACCCGCTCGTCGGGATTGTCAGGCGCTTTCACCCGGATCATCCTCCCGTCCAGGGCTGCCGCAGTTCCGGGCAGGAAATGGCTGTTGATGGCATCGACCACTCGGCTCGCGGTGGTGAAATCCACGGAATTCAGTTCGAGATTGACATACTGCCCCTGCCCGAGCGGAGAAGGAACGGCGCGTTCCACCGTGGCGCCGGCTGAAATGAGGCCTACGTCGAGATGGTTGACCTGGACCGAGGATCCGCCCCCCGAAGCGCCCACTCCGCCCACCAGAAGATTGCCCTGCGCCATCGCATACACCTGGCCGTCCGCGCCCTTCAGCGGAGTGAGCACCAGCGTTCCCCCCTTCAGGCTGGTGGCATTGCCGATCGATGAAACGGTCACGTCGAGCGCCTGCCCGGGCCTCGCAAAGGCGGGAAGATTCGCAGTCACCATCACCGCAGCGACGTTTTTCAGCATCAGGGTGGCGGTCACGCTCGCAGGCATGTTCACGCCCATCTGCTGCAGCATGCTGGTGATGCTCTGGGTGGTGAAGGGAGTCTGCATGGTCATGTCGCCGGTGCCGTCCAGGCCCACCACGAGACCGTATCCGACCAACTGGTTGTTGCGCACCCCGAGCACCGAAGAAAGATCGCGAATCCTGTCTGCATGCGCCGCCTGACACGCAAGCAGCAGGGCCGCGAAAATGGTTCCAATCATCCTGCCGAACATGATCATTCTCCTAGAACGGAAGGAAACTCAGGAAGAAACGTTGCAGCCATCCCATCACCTGAGATTCGTTGATATACCCGCTCGCCTTGTATTCTATTCTCGCATCGGCCACCTGGGTCGAGGAGACCGCATTGCCGATCACCAGCGCAGGATTGACCACACCGGAGAAGCGGATGAATTCATGTCCCTGGCCGATCGCGACCTGTTTTTCCCCGCTCACCATCAGGTTGCCGTTCGGCAGCACCTCGATGACCGTGACGGTGATGGTGCCGGTGAACACATTGTTGCCGCTGCTCCCCCCGCCCCCTGCGAACTTGTTGGTGGAAGAGCCGGAAAGCGATGCGCCCTGATTGAGCCGAACGCCAAGTCCTACAGGCGCGGCTGCGGTCAACCCGACCGATCCCGCCTTGTTCGCATTGCTGGAAGACTGGGTGGACGCGGAAGTGTTCTCCACGATGTTGATCACGATGGTGTCGCCGACATTCCTCGCACGCACATCCTCGAACAGCGGATGCTGGGCATATCCGGTATGGAAGATCGCCCCGTCCGCAGGAGGAGGCCCTTCCATCGGCGGTCTGGCGGTGAGCGGCTGGTTCAGGCCGGTTGGCGGCTCGGTTGCGCATCCTGCGAGAAGCAGGACCAGGACCGCGAGAAATTTGGTCTTGTCCAGCATGCACTCCACTACATGCTCGTGAGCTTCTGCAGCATCTGGTCGGACACCGTGATCGACTTCGAGTTGATTTCATAGGCGCGCTGGGTCTGGATCATGTTCACCAGCTCCTCGACCACATTGACGTTCGAGGTTTCCACATAGCCCTGATCGACCAGACCGGTTCCGTTCAATCCCGGCGTGTTCACGGTGGGCGATCCGGAAGAGGCGGTCTGCGCATAGAGATTCTGCCCGAGCGCCTGCAATCCTGCGGGATTGATGAAGGTGGCCAACTGGACCGTGCCGACCTGAACCGGCGTGGTCGATCCGGGCTGCAGCACCGAAACCGTTCCGTCCGTTCCCACGGTGATGCTGAGCGCGCCCGGCGGAATGGTGATGGCGGGCTGCACCACATATCCGCTGGAAGTGACGATCTGCCCCTGGCTGTTGATCTGGAAAGCGCCATCCCTGGTGTAGGCGGTGGTGCCGTCCGGCATCAGCACCTGGAAGAATCCCTGACCGTTGATGGCCAGATCCGTGGAGTTTCCGGTCTGCTGCAGATTTCCCTGGGTGAAGATCCGCTCGGTTGCAACCGCCCTCACCCCGGTTCCGATCTGCAGACCGGAAGGAAGCTGGGTCTGCTGGGAAGACTGGGCTCCCGGCTGCCTGAGCGTCTGGTAAAGAAGATCCTCGAACACCGCGCGAGAACGCTTGAACCCGTTGGTGTTGATGTTGGCGAGATTGTTGGAAATCGTATCCATCTCGATCTGCTGGGCGTCGAGGCCGGTCGTGGAAATCCACAATGAGCGAATCATTTCATGCTCCCTTACGCATTGATGTTGAGCAGGACGCTTGCATGGCTTGCATCGCTATCCGCCGTCTGAAGCAGTTTCATCTGCATGTCGAAATCCCTGCCGAGATCGATCATGTTCAGCATGCAGTTGATCATGTCCGCATTGCTGCTTTCGAGCGAACCGGAAAGCACATTGACATTGGCCGCCGGATCCGCGGGAACGCCGTTCTTGGTCCTGAACAGGTTGTCCGCCCCCTTCACCAGATTGCTCTCCGGCGGATTGACGAGCTTGAGTTGCCCGATAATCGAAACCGCATAAGGCAGCGTCATCTGGGAAGGAACCGTCGTGATCGTTCCGTCGCGTCCGACCGTCACTTCGGTGTTCGGAGGAATCGTGATGGGCGCCCCGGAAGCCCCCACCACCGGCAATCCGCTCGATGTCCTCAGCACGCCGTTTGAATCGAGCTTGAATCCTCCCGCCCGGGTATAGGCCTCGTTTCCGTCCGGAAGCTTCACCGTGAACCAGCCGGGGCCGGAAATGGCGAGATCCAGCGGGTTGCCGGTCTGGGTGATCATTCCTGGCGAGAAATCCGAACCGACCGTGGAATTGACCACATATTCGCGGGTTGGATTGCCCGGCCCGTAGGCCGGGATCGCGCTGAACATGTGGATATCCGCCTTGAATCCCGTCGTCTTGAGATTCGAAAGGTTTTGCGAAGTCGAATTCAACTGCGCCATGGTGTGCTTGGCGGCAGTCATTCCGACATAGATCAGGCGGTCCATGTTGATTACTGCAGGCTGACGATGGTCTGCATCATCTGGTTCTCGGTCTTGATCGTCTGCGCATTGGCCTGGTAGGCGCGCTGCGCGGTGATCATGTTGACGAGCTGGGCGGTCAGGTCGACGTTCGAGGCTTCCACTGCGGAAGACTGGATGGTTCCGAAGCTCGCGGTTCCGGCAACGGAAACGAGCGGAGATCCGGACTGTCCGGTTTCGGCGAACTGGTTGTTGCCGAGCGGCTGCAGACCCTGCACGTTGTTGAAATTGGCGAGCACCACCTGGCCCAATACCTGCGACTGGCCGTTGGTATAGCGTCCGGTCAGGGTTCCGTCCGAACCGAATCCGAATCCGTTCAACTGACCGGAAGTGTAGCCGTTCTGCGAAAGCACGTTCGGAACCGAAGTGGTTCCATACTGCGTCATCTGGGTGTAGTCCATGGTGAACGTCAGAGGGGCTGCGCCATTGGTGAGCGTGATCGACTTGTTGAGATTGGTTGCAGGCGGAACGAGCGCGCCGGCAGTGCTGAAGGTGAGCGTGGAAGGCATGGATGCGCCCACTGCGGGGAGCGCGGCGATCGCGTTCGAAATCGATGTCGCCTGCGCCGCGGTCAATCCCGCTCCGGTGGCTGCAGTCGATGCGGCAGCGGCAATCGTTGCCGGTGTCGCCCCTGCGAGGGCAGCGGCGGTGGACGCTGCAGTCGAAACCGTGGTCGCCTGTGCGGCCGTTCCGCCTGCAGCAAGCGTTGCCGTCTGCGCGGCGCTGGTGGAACTGGTCCCGAGGGTCGCCGCGCTCTGGACCGGATCAGCCGATGTCCCGTCCACATAGGTGTAGGCATTCCAGACATTGGGGGTCGCGGTCTTCACGAAATACATCAATGAGGAATGGGACTGCCCCAGGCTGTCATAGATCGTCTGGGGGGTCGAAAAATTGTAGGTATTCGGGTCGGTCGCATTGAATGGCGCAACCGTGGGCGCCGTGGAACTGGAGGAAAGGTTGGCTCCCACCACCATGCTGCTCGTCGCCTTGGGAGGAAAATTGGCCGTGGGAATCTGCAGATTGGTGATGGTTCCTGTGTTCACCAACCCGTTGGTGGCGGAATATCCGGTGAGGTTCAGGCCGTTGGAATTGACGATGAATCCGTTCTTGTCTTCCTGGAACTGTCCGTTTCTCGTATAGGAAACCGTCCCGCCGGAATTCATGCGAAAAAAACCTGCCCCGTTGATGGCAAGATCGAGCGGATTGTTGGTGGTGGCAAGATTTCCCTGGGTGAAATTTTCGGAAACCGAGGAAACCGAGGTGCCGATCCCGATCTGCGTTCCGCTTCCGCCGACCGATCCTCCTGCAAGGGAACTCGCGTACAGGTCGGCAAACTGTGCGGTCGACGACTTGAAGCCTGCGGTATTGCTGTTGGCGACGTTGTTGCCGATGACCTGCATGTTCTGGTCGGCGGCGTTCAGACCGCTCAATGCCTGTTGAAATCCCATGATTTTCTCCTAAAGAATCTGTTTGACGCCTGACAATGCCACCTGATTGCCGCTGCCGAGATTCAGCAACAATCCCTGTGTATTCTGCGATACGCTGTTCACCACATCCTGGCTGAGCGCATTGGCCGTGACGTTGCTTCCTCCCTGCGTGGCCTGCACCGAGAACTGGTAGGTTCCGGCAGGAGCCGGCGTGCCGGCATTCGTGAGCCCATCCCACTGCAGGGCCATCGTGCCCGCCGCCTGCGGCCCGAGATTGATGGTTCTGACCGTGTTTCCGGCGGTATCGGTGATGTTGATGGCGAGGCTGTCGGCAGGCTGCGGCAGATCCACGCCGAACGGGGCGGTTCCGCCCGCGGCGAGGTTCAGGGTATTTCCTGCAGAAAGCACGCTCTTTCCGATCAGGCTGGTCGACTGCAGCAACTGGCTGGACAGGACCGCCGAAGAAAGCGAATTCATGGTGGTGTTGAGATTGCCGATCCCCGTCACCGTGCTGAGCTGCGCCATCTGGCTGGTGATCTGCGCATTGTCCATCGGATTCAACGGATCCTGGTTCTGCATCTGCGTCACGAGCAGCGTGAGGAACTGGTTGGTCAGGTTCTGCACCGAATTCGCGGTGACCGATGCAGTCGAAGAGGCTGCCGTTCCCGTAGAAGTCGTGTTCTGTACTCCACTCAGGCTCATTTCATTTCTCCTTACTGACCGAGGGTCAGGGTTTTCAACAACATCGATTTGGCCGTATTCATCATGTCCACATTATTCTGGTAGGAACGCGATGCGGAAATCATGTTGACCATCTCCTCGACTACATTCACGTTCGGCATGGTGACGAACCCCCTGGAATCGGCGAGCGGGTTGTGCGGATCGTAGACCTGCTTCATGGGCTTCGGATCGTCGACCACCGAGGAAACCTTCACCCCCAGCGCCCCCATCCCGACATCTGAGGAAGTGAACACCACCTGCTTCGCACGGTAGGGCTGGCCGGTGGGGCTGGTTGCGCTATCCATGTTGGCGAGATTGCTCGCCACCACGTTCAGCCGCTGCGACTGGGCCACCATCCCCGATCCGGCTATGCTGAAAATGTTGAACAAAGACATTTTTTACCCCTGTATCGCTGACAGCATGACCTTGATCTTGCTGGTGGTTGCAGTGAGGTCGGCCTCGAAGCGGATCGAATTGTCCATGTACTTGTTCCTTTCCACGTCCATCTCGACGGTATTGTTGTCGAGGCTGGACTGATAAGGATTGCTGTACTGGAGCTTCACGCCCGGAAAAACCGATGGCACGGAAAGATGGCGCGGGTCGGTTTTTGCGAGCTCTGCGGATGTCGCGTTTCCGGAAAGGACGCCCTGGAGCGCCTTGGCGAAATCGAAATCCCTCGCCTTGTAGTTCGGGGTGTCCGCATTCGCGATATTCGAAGCCAGCACCTGCTGGCGCGCGCTCCTGAGCTGCAGCGCCTGCTGGTAGAATTCGAATTCCCTGTCGAGTCTGCTGATCATGACCTTTCCTCTCCTTCCCCCTCCTTTTTGCAGGATCCGTGCCAAGTCTTTTTCAACGGATTTTTCCGGGGATCCGCGAGGAAAACGGCAATTATTGCCATCGCAGCCGACGATTTCTTGCCGCCCCTGCATTTCTCATGCATTCGTTGCCGGATTGGGATAAACTGGACTTTTGGGGTATCTAACGTGCCAAGCTTCCTTCTTTTTCTCGCTTTGCTGACCTTTTCCGCAGGCGCCCAGGCGGCCGTACAGAGTATCGCCTCGATCCGTCATGACGTGCAGCGCTTCGTCCTCTCGCAGACGGCGGGGCTTCCCGGCGAAGTTTCAGTGGAAGTCGGTCACATCGACGAAAACCTGAATCTGCCCGCCTGCCCTTCCATGGAAGTCTTTCTCTCCGAGGGCAACCGGCTCTGGGGAAACACCACGGTCGGAGTGAAATGCGAAGGCATGTGGTCGATCTATGTCCCGGTGAAGATCCGGGTGATCACGCCGGTCGTGGTTTCCACGAAACCCCTGGCGCAGGGAACGGTCGTCGCCCCTTCGGACGTGATGAAGCGGAAGATGGACATCGCACAGTCCCCTCCCGGTGTTCTGACCGAAGAATCGGATGCGATCGGCAAAACCATGGGCGCCAGCATCCCTTCCGGATATCCCCTGCTCGCGACCCAGTTGCGTTCCCCGATCATCATCCGGCAGGGGCAATCGGTCAGACTGGTTTCGAAGGGATCCGGATTCCAGGTCACTTCGGAAGGAATCGCCCTCGGCCAGGCTGCCGAAGGTCAGCCGGTTCAGGTCAGGACGCCTTCCGGCCACATCGTGAGCGGAACGGCAAGACCCGGGCCGATCGTCGAGGTGATTTACTGATTTTTCCTAAAGTTTCCGGATGGAATTCCGATATAAGAGGCATATTCGATATTGAGGATGGATCATGAAGATCGATAGCTCACTGCAACCGGTCTCCCCCGCGTCCGGCACCGGCAAGATCCAGGCGCCCAAGGCCGCGCCTGCGACCAGAACCGAAGGGACGAGCGTGGAAATCAGTTCCCTTTCTTCCAGGCTCAAGACGCTGGAAGACAATCTTTCCGCGACGCCCGTCGTGAACATGGAAAAGGTCAACCAGATCAAGCAGGCGATCAGCGAAGGGCGCTTCAGGATCAATCCGGAATCGATCAGCAGCAAGCTGATCGGAACCGTGCAGGATCTCATCCAGTCCGGGAAGACCGGCTCATGATCGACGACGCGAGGCTCGCCGGAATCCTCAGGGAAGAGCTCGACCTCTCCCGTGGTTTCCTTTCCCTCCTCAAGGAGGAAGAAGCCGCGCTCGTCGCGGGCGACAGCGAGCGCCTCACGGAAATCGTCCGCAGGAAATCGGAAACCATCGGCAGGATCGCCCCGCTCGCCGAAGAGCGGAACCGGATGGTCGCGAATTCCGCCATCGTGGCATGGCTGAATCGCCATGCGGATTCCATGGAGCACTGGAAGGAACTGATCCATCTCTCCGGACTCATTCGCGCCTCCAACGACACCAACGGCGCCATCATCGACACCAGGCTGCGCAGCACCCAGCAGGCGCTCTCGGTGCTGCAGAACCTCGCCGGCCGCACCACCAGCCTGTACGGGCCGGACGGACATTCCAGCGTCTCCTCCGGCAGATACGACATCGACCGCGCCTGAGCCCTTTCACCCTGAATCCAGGTCGGAAAGCTGGTAGCGGAAATACAGGTCCCTGATTCCCTGTTCTTCCTCGCCAAGCCGCTTCATCAGATCGAAAAGCCTCCGGGAATCGACGTTTCCGTTTCCTGCCATGGAGGTCAGTTCGTTTGCAAGCGCAGCAAGTCGCTTTCCTGCCGCTTCGAATTCCATGACGAGTGCATGCTCTTCGGACATATTGCGCATTCCCGGGGATCCATGATGTCAATATAGACCACCGGCGTCGTTTTCAACGCCCGCCGGCGTCAGCCCTTTCGTCCAGATGATTGTTGTGCAATAATCATTGCATGTCCGAAAATCGAAAATCAAAGCGCGGCGGGTCCAGGCCCGGAGCCGGCAGGAAGCCCGGATCCGGAGCCTACCGGGAGCCGACCAAACCGATCCGGGTGCCCGAGAGCCAGGTATCGGTCGTGCTCGATTACCTGTCCTCCTGCCGCAGGAATCAGCTTGAGGATGCCATTCCCATTGCGGAGAATGCACCCGGACGCCTGATCCCCGTCATGTCCCACAGGGTGCCGGCGGGTTTTCCGAGTCCTGCCGACGATTACGTTCAGGACAGGGTGGATCTCAACGAACACCTGATTTTGCACCGGGAAGCCTCCTTCATCCTCCGGGTTTCCGGATGGTCGATGGTCGGCTCAGGCATTTTTGACGGGGACGAAATCATCGTCGATCGGGCGATCGAACCCCAGGACGGACATGTGGTGGTCGCGGTGATCGACGGCGAACTCACCGTGAAACGGCTCAGGAAATCGAAAGGAAAAATCCGCCTGGCCGCCGAGAATCCGGAATATCCGGACATCGAATTCGCAGAAGGAGAAGAGCTCCTGATCTGGGGCGTGGTGACGAGGGTGCTGCACAAGCCATGAAATTCGCGCTGGTCGACGTCAACAATTGCTATGTGAGCTGCGAGCGGGTTTTCGATCCGAGCCTGGAGGGAAAGCCGGTCGTGGTGCTCTCCAACAACGACGGCTGCGTGGTGGCGAGATCCGCCGAAGTGAAGGCGCTCGGCATTCCCATGGGGGAACCATGGTTCAAACTGAAACACCTTGCGAAAAGGCACGGAATCGTCGCTTCTTCCTCGAACTATGCCCTGTATGCAGACATGTCGAACCGCTTCATGTCGATCCTCTCCTCCTTCGCCCCGAGCCTCGAAATCTATTCGATCGACGAATGCTTCCTGGATCTTTCCGGCTTTTCGCAAGACCTCACGGAATACGCCCGGGAGATCAGGGAAAAAGTGAGGCAATGGGTGGGGCTTCCGGTCTGCATCGGCATCGCGCCCACCAAAACGCTCGCCAAGATGGCGAACCATGTCGCCAAGAAAAGGCCGGAATGGAACGGCGTTTGCGACCTCTCTTCCCTTTCCCCATGCTTTCAGGAAAAGCTGTTTTCCGGAATCGACGTGGGGGAAGTCTGGGGAGTGGGCAGGAGGCTGAAGGAAGGACTGGGCGGCATGGGGATCCGCACCGTGCTGGACCTGAAGAACTCGGATCCCGCAAGGATCAGGAAGCGTTTTTCCGTGGTGCTGGAACGCACGGTGGCCGAGCTCAACGGCATATCCTGCATCGATCTCGAAGAAGCCGCCGTCCAAAGGCAGCAGATCCAGTCGAGTCGCTCTTTCGGCATGCCGGTGAAATCGTTCGAAGAACTCTCCGAATCCGTCACCCTCCATGTATCGAGAGCCGCCGAGAAGTTGCGGCATCAGGGTTCGATCGCCGAAGGAATCCAGGTCCATATCCGCACCAATCCATTCAGGCCGGAAGATCCGCAATATTCGCAGGGAATCACCATGCCGCTTGCCGGCTCCACCGACGACACCATGGCATTGACGAAGGCAGCCTTGTCCGGATTGAGGAAGATCTACAAAGCGGGCCATGCCTATGCCAAGGCGGGCATTGTGCTGGTGGAACTTTCCCCGAAGTCACTGCAGCCGGTGGACCTTTTTACCGACATCGGGCAAATCGAGCGAAGGTCCACGCTGATGAAAACGATGGACGAAATCAACCTGAGATACGGCAGGAACACGCTTGGCCCGGGCATCTCCGGAATCGGCGCAAGGAGACCCTGGTCGATGAAGCGGGGCAACAAGACCCCCGCCTACACGACGGACTGGAAAGAGGTGCCGATCGCCCATGCCCGTTAGCAGCGCAAGGATGCTCCCCTGCCCCTACGAACGGAGCTGAACGTACATTTCGTTCCAGGCGAGGGTCGCTGCAGCGATGGCGTCTTCCTCGCTCATTTCCCCGAGGGGAACAGCAGGGCCGAGCTGCCCGCAAACCGGGCAGGCAACCCGATAAATGATTTCTTCACGCCCATCCTTCGCGCGGCGGGTGGTGCGGCGAACGTCCGCTTCCGCGCCGCAGGTGCAGTGTCTCTGATTCATGCGAACTCCATCAACCTGATGCGAAAATTCTATCACGACGATCGCATCATCAGAGGAAAATACAAGCATCGAAAGTCGATCCTGCTCAAATTCAGGGGACGATCGCATCGGCAGGGGCTATACTTCCCGGTTACGCCCACCATCAGGAAAATCGAGTCGGAATGCGCAAGGAAATCGGAACGAAATATGCCGTCATGGCGGCCGTGCAATTGCCGGACGTGAGCGACGTGGAATTCGAGGCATCGCTTGCCGAGTTGCGCGATCTGGCCAAGACGCTCGGGTACGAGATCACGGCCACCTTCACGCAAAAGCGCTCGAATTTCGATGCGACGGCTTATCTCGGCACCGGGAAAAGGGAGGAGATTCGCGCCTTCGTGAACGCGGGGATGCCCGAGCCGGAAAGGATCCTGCACGACGCGAGCGATCCGGAAGCTGGAAAGATCGAAGCCGTTTTCGTCGATCACGAAATCTCTCCTTCGCAGGCACGCAATCTCGAAAACGAGGTCGGCTGCGAAGTGATGGACCGCACCATGGTCATCCTCGAAATCTTCCAGCGCCACGCAAGTTCCAGAGCGGCGCGCGCCCAGGTCGAAATCGCACGCCTAGCCTACATGGCGCCGCGCCTTCGCGAGGCGGCGAAACTCGCAGGTCCCCAGGGGCGGCAGCGCAGCGGCACCGGCGGCCGCGGCGCGGGGGAATCGCACACCGAGCTCGACAGGCGCAAGATCCGCGACCGCATCGCGGAATTGCAACTGGAAATCGCGGCGATGGATGTCGAGCGCAAAACGCAACGCGCGCGGCGGCTGGATCGCCAGGGCATCGCCAACGTCGCGCTGGTCGGCTATACCAATGCCGGAAAGTCCACGCTGATGCGCGCGCTCACCGGCAGCGATGTGCTGGTGGAAAACAAGCTTTTTGCCACGCTCGACACCACCGTTCGCGTGCTGCAACCGGAGAGCGTCCCAAGAGTTCTGGTGAGCGACACCGTAGGCTTCATCAAGAACCTCCCGCACGGTCTCGTCGCATCCTTCAAGTCGACGCTGGAAGAAGCGGTCAATGCATCCCTGCTGCTCCACGTCATCGACGCGAGCGATCCGGGATACGAGCGGCAACGCGAAGTCACCGATGCAGTGCTCGCCGAAATCGGCGCAGGAGACTTGCCGCGCCTTCGCGTCTTCAACAAGATCGATCAGGCAGGCGACGCAGCGGAAGAAGCCGAACGGGAAGCGATGCTCAATGAGCAATATCCGGGCTGCATCGTGATGAGCGCGCGCCGCAGCATGGATGTCGCGAAACTGCATGACGCGATCATCGCCTTTTTCCATCGCGACCGGATCGAGGCGGAAGTCTTCCTTCCCTGGTCTGACCAGAAAATGCGCG
>JABEVD010000006.1 GCA_013044025.1 Burkholderiales bacterium | reverse complement strand
GCAACGCGCCTGCCCTTATCCGGCACCGAGTCGGCTTCAAGCCCCTGCCTCGCGAGGGTGGCGAGCGCGATTTCGTCGAGCGGGATGCGGGTGAGCGAAGTGGCATGCCCCGAACCCCGCCTCGGATCGAGATTGACTTCCTGGACCAGTTCGCGAACCGTCCTCATTCCGTCGCCGATGACATGGGGAGGGTCGCGCCGCGCTGCCGCGACCAGCTTCGATCCGATCACCAGCAGCCGATAATCGCTGCCCGGCACGTAGCGCTCGACGATGACTTCCTCGCTCACTTTCGATGCGGCATGGAACGAGGAAATCACGTCTTCGCGGGCGGATATGTTCACCGCGATCCCTTTTCCCTGGTTTCCGTCCCTGGGCTTCACCACCACCGGCCCGCCGATTTCGCATGCGGCAAGCCATGCATCTTCCGCATCCCGCACGACCCTTCCCTGGGGAACCGGAACGCCTGCAGCGTCGAGAAGTTCCTTGGTGAGATCCTTGTCCTGAGCGATGTTTTCAGCAATCGCCCCGTCCCCGTCGGTTTCGGCTGCCTGGATCCGCCTCTGGCGGAATCCCCATCCGAACTGCACCAGGCTTCCTTCGGTCAGCCTGAAATGCGGGACGCCGCGATCGATGGCCGCGCTCACGATGGAACCGGTGGACGGTCCGAGGCGAATGTCCTCGTCCAGTTCGGCAAGTTCGGCGATCGCCGCATCCGCATCGAAAGGAGCATCGTCCAGCGCCGCCCGGCAAAGCTCCACCGCCCGCTCCATCGCGAGCCTGCCCACCTTTTCCTCCGAGTATTCCACCACCACGAAATGCTCCCAGGGAAGCCTGGTTTTGGCAGTGCGCAGATAGGCCACCCTGCATCCCGCCTGGGCCTGCAGGGCGAGCGCCGCCACCGCAAGCGCATGCGCTTCGCTCCCTTCCGGGTCGAGCGGGCCGATCTTCGGAAAAAGTGTGCGCAGGCGTTTTGCAAATTCCGGCGAACCCGCCTTGCAGGAAACCAGCGCTTCGATGGAACGATGCGGACTCCACACATTCGGGCCGCGCAGGGTGCGGATGCGCAGGATTTCCATCAAAATCCCTCCCTGCCGAAAGATTCGACTCCGTTGCGCAGAATCGAATGCGGGATCCCCAGCGCAACCGCAGCGGCCACTGCAGCGAGCACTCCATTCATGTCGGAATATTCAGCGAGTGCAGCAGCATCGACCAGCACCGTCCTTTTCTTCCCTTCGCCGAGAACGATCGCGCCCCTCTTCAGGAAAACCGCCCTTCCTCCCGCATCGAGATGGGAGGAAATGACCGCATTCTCTGCCCCTGCATGATAATGGATCACCTCCCCGTCGCAGAACCGGGCGAGTTGCGCGACCGCTTCGTCTCCTGCATTGAGGACGGCAGCGCCTTCCGGCAGGACGACATCGACCTGGGTGCGAAGCACTTTGGCCATCTCTTCCGCTCCGTACAGATCATATTCCGCAATCTGCGCATCCCGGCCGATTCCAGTCACCACCCCGACCAGACAGCGATCGTAGGCGAGTCCCTCTGAAAGCATGGAACGCGGGCCGACTGCCAGCACGGCGGCCTCCACTTCCCGGTTCATCAGCACTTTCCTGGAATGGCGCAAATCGCTGCAGTCTCCCTTTTCCGCCTGCCTTGCGCCGAGATAAAAACCGCTTTCGCAGGCAAGTCCGACGCGCATTCCATCGACCCGCATCAGCCAGGCGAGGAGACGCGAAGCGGTTCCGTTTTCCCCGGTCCCGGCGATGCCGACGATCGGGATTCTCCCGTTCTCGCCTTCACCGAACAGGCTTTGCGCCACGATTTTCCCCACCGGGCGGGCTTCGCCATGGTCCGGATTCATGTGCGCGGAAAGGGAAGGAGAAGCGTGCACTTCGAGGATCCCCCCTTGCTGCGCTGAAAAGGGCAGGGAAATGTCCTGAGCGAGGAGTTCCACGCTGGCGATGTCGAGGCCGACGATCCTGGCGGCGAGGCAGGCATCGAAGCCAAGATCGGGATGGACGCTTTCGGTCACGTCCCGGCTATTTCCGTCTTCCCCGATTTCCAGCGCGGCAGCGAGCTTTCCGCCTGCGACGAGCAGGCTGAATTTCCTGCCCTTCGCTTCATCGGCAACCGGCAGCCCGCAGGTGGAGAGCAGCCTTTGCGTCAATTCCGGATCGCGTGAAATGCCCTCTGAAATCGCCGAAGTCGCATCGGTCATCGAGGACCAGATCCTTCTCTGGCGAACGCCATATCCGAGCTGGATGAGCTTCGGAGAAATTTTCATGGAGGGAATGCCGAGCGCCCCTGCCGCATCCAGGATGGAAGAAGCATCCGCATCGGGAGCGGAAAGCGCGGCAATGTTCGCAAGCCTTCGGACTTCCCCTGAAACGTCGAAGGGACGATCGAGGATCGCCGCCATCATCAAATCCCGGGCGGTTTCGAGAGAAGCCTTCGCAAGCGGTTCGGTCATGGCGCGCACCACCACCTTGTACACGCCGCGCCTGGAAGTTTCCCTTGCCTTGCCGAATCCCGCCGGCATGCCCGCCATCCCCTGCAATTCCAGCGTGACATGTTCGAGGATATGCCCGGCCCAGGTTCCTTCTTCCAGCCTTCTCAGGAATCCGCCCCTCACGCCGTAGCTGCAGCGATGCTCCACGAGGCCGGGCAGCCATGCACCCAGCCTATCGTTGAAACCCGGGAGCAGGTTCGAGGGAAAATCCTCCAGCGCGCCGATATCCACCAGCGCTTCCAGAACCGGGCGGTAGGCCCAAAGGTTGGGGCCGGCGAGATAATGCATCCGGAGAATCTCGATTTCCTTCTTCCTGAAACGCAACAGTTCGCCACGGGAGGGCTTTTGCGAAACGGGTAAATCCTGGAGCAGGGTTGCTTGCATGTCTCTCGTCTTCCGAATTGACTGAGCATTCCATAGCAAG
>JABEVD010000205.1 GCA_013044025.1 Burkholderiales bacterium | reverse complement strand
GCCCTTTTTCGCCAGAACTACGGCTGCTCCCACCTCATCGTGGGGCGAGACCATGCCGGAGTCGGCAATTATTACGGGCCTTTCGATGCGCACCACATCTTCGACACGATACCGAAGGATGCGCTGGAGACCCAACCGCTCAAGATAGACTGGACATTCTGGTGTTACCAATGCGGCGGCATGGCTTCCGCACGCACCTGTCCGCACGACGAATCGCAAAGACTGCTGGTTTCAGGGACGAAGCTCAGGAAATGGCTTTCCGAAGGCATGGACGTACCCCCCGAATTCAGCAGGCCGGAAGTGCTCGAGATCCTGAGAGCCTATTACGCGGGCCTTGCCGCCCACGAAAAGGTCGAGGTCAAGCTCACGGGGCATTCCGCACGCTGATTTCCCGCCCACGGGCGGCTTTACATCGAAGGAGGAGGACGAAATGCCAACATTTGTTCGAACCGAAAAATGCGACGGGTGCAAGGGGCAGGACAAGACTGCCTGCATGTACATCTGTCCGCATGATCTGATGAAGCTGGACAAGGACGGTTCCGCCACTGGCCATCCCATGAAGGCCTACAACCAGGAGCCGGAGCAGTGCTGGGAATGTTATTCGTGCGTGAAGATCTGCCCTCAGGGCGCGATCGAATGTCGCCACTACGCCGACATCGTGCCTTTGGGCGGCTCGGTCCAGCCGATGCGCGGGACCGACTCCATCATGTGGACCATCAAGTTCAGGAACGGCTCGATCAAGCGCTTCAAGTTCCCCATCCGCACGACTTCCGAGGGTTCTGTCGATCCTTACGGCGGAAAACCCATGCCTTCCATGGCCGATATCGGCAATTCCGTCCTCTTCACCAGCGGCGTGATGGGCGGATATCGTGCAGGCAAACCTGAAGAACTCATTCGGAAATAAGGGGAATAAAAATGTCGGAAGGAACTTTTGAAAGCCCGAAAATCGTTCAGGAAGAACTCGACATCCTGCTGATCGGCGGCGGAATGGCCTGCTGCGGCGCAGCCTACGAAATGATGCGCTGGGCGGAAGCTGCCAAGGCGGAAACCGGGGTCGAACTCAAAATCAAGCTCGTCGACAAGGCGGCGATGGACCGCTCCGGGGCGGTTGCGCAGGGACTCTCCGCGATCAACACCTATATCGGATCCGAGCAGGACCCTGCAGACTATGCGAGGATGGTCTCGAACGACCTGATGGGCATCACCCGCGACGACCTCGCCTACGATCTGGGCAGGAACGTGGACGACTCGGTGCATCTTTTCGAGGAATGGGGGCTGCCCATCTGGAAAACCGACGCGGAAGGCGTTCGCCACGACGGAGCCGACTCGATCCGCATGGATCTGCCGAAACTGAAGGACGGCGGAAAGCCGGTTCGCTCCGGAAAATGGCAGATCATGATCAACGGCGAATCCTACAAGTGGATCGTCGCGGAAGCCGCGAAAAAGGCGCTCGGGCTCGACAGGATCGAAGAGCGCGTGTTCATCGTCAAACTCATCAACGACAGGAGCGATCCAAACCGCATCGCTGGCGCAGTGGGTTTTTCGGTCCGCACCAACACCATCCACATCTACAAGGCCAAAACCATCCTGCTCGCCGCAGGCGGCTGCGTGAACCTGTTCCGCCCCCGCTCGGTCGGGGAAGGCACCGGGCGCGCCTGGTATCCGGTGTGGAATGCGGGTTCAACCTACGCAATGGCGGCTGAAGCCGGAGCCGAGATGACCATGATGGAAAACCGCTTCGTTCCCGCCCGCTTCAAGGACGGATACGGACCGGTCGGCGCATGGTTCCTGCTCTTCAAGGCGAAAGCGACCAATGCCTACGGCGAAGACTACATGACGAAAAACAAGGAACTGCTCAACGACTATCCGCCCTACGGACAGGCCGCAGTTCCCGCATCCTGCCTGCGCAACCACCTGATGCTGAAGGAAATGAAGGAAGGACGCGGGCCGATCTACATGGATACCGTGACCGCGCTCGCGAAACTCCGCGAGACCCTCTCTCCCAAGGAAGTGAAGCATCTCGAAGCCGAAGCATGGGAAGACTTCCTCGACATGTGCGTCGGCCAGTGCGGAATCTGGGTAGGGGAAAACATCGAGCCGGAGAAGAAGAATTCCGAACTCATCCCGACCGAACCCTATCTGCTCGGATCGCATTCCGGCTGCTGCGGAATCTGGGTTTCCGGCCCCGAGGACGTGGGCGCGCCCACTGCTGCCGAAGGGGACTATGATGGCGTTCCCGATCACCTGCCGCGCGGCTGGAACTGGGGCTATCGCTCGATGACCACCGTCAAGGGACTCTTCACCGCAGGCGACGGAGTGGGCGCATCGGGCCACAAATTCTCTTCCGGCTCCCACACCGAAGGACGTCTTGCCGCCAAGGCGATGGTGAAATATGCGCTCGACAACAGGGACTACCAGCCAGAATTCGACGCAAGCGCAGAAGAGCTCGCAGAGGAAATCTACAGGCCGGTCAGGAACTATCTCGAGCACAAGGACTACACCACCGCGATCGACATCAATCCCCACTACATCACGCCCAAGATGCTGCAGTTCCGCCTGCAGAAGATCATGGACGAATACGTGGCCGGGGTTGCGACCTATTACAACACCAACGAAAAGATGCTCGCGGTCGCAGAAGAAAAGCTCGAGATGCTGAAGGAAGATTCCCTCAAGATGCGCGCCAAGGACCTGCATGAACTCCTTCGCGCATGGGAAAACTACCACCGCATCATCACTGCGGAAGCGCACATGAAGCACATCCAGTTCCGCGAGGAATCGCGCTATCCGGGATTCTATTACCGGACCGACAAGAACTTCGTCGACGAGGAAAACTGGCACTGCTTCGTGAACTCCATCTACGATAAAAAATCCCACAAGTGGACCTGCTTCAAGCGCAAGCATGTCGACCTGGTGGACAAGTCCAAGCTCTTCAAACCCGCGGCTCACTGAGCCATATCCGGGGCGCCTCGGGCGCCCCTTTTTCATTTCAGGTGACGAGATGACGAAAAGCCCTTTTCATGAAAGCCCGGTGATGCCGGAAATGTTCGATGGAGAAAAGCCGATCAATTTTCGCTGCGGCAAGGGAATTTCCTGCTTCAATGCCTGCTGCAAATCCGCGGACATCAGCCTCACCCCTTACGACATCGTGCGGCTGAAGAAGCATCTGGGAATCAGCTCTTCCGAATTTCTGGATCGGCACACCGTCCCCTACGAGATGGAAAAGGACGGACTCGCGGGCGTGAAGCTCAAACCTGCCGAAGGAGGAACCGCCTGTCCCTTCGTGACGGAAGAAGGATGCAGCGTTTATGAAGACCGCCCCACCGCCTGCCGTTATTATCCGCTTGCCCATCTTTCGATGAGAAAGCAGGACGAATATGTCGACAGGAGCGGCTATGCGCTTGTGGTCGAAAAGCATTGCCTAGGGCACTTCGAGGAGCGGGAGATCCTGGTCGACGACTATCGCAAGGAGCAGGATCTCGAGCAATATGACGAGGCTTCTCGCGGATGGAGGCAACTCATCCTCAAGAAGAAATCCTCCGGGCCTTCGATCGGCAACCCTTCCAGGCGCAGCCTTCAGCTCTTTTTCACCGCCTGCTACGACATCGACCGCTTCCGCGATTTCGTCTACAGCGACGGCTTCATCATGCTGTTCGATCTGCCGGAAGAGGAATACCTGGGATTCGAGGAAGACGACAAGCTGCTGGAATTTTCCTACCGTTTTTTAAGACAGGTTCTGTTCGGCGAGAACACCATCCCGCTACGCGAAGAGATTGCGGATGCCCGCCGCGACCGCGCCCTTCGCCGCCGCTCGATGGACGGAATGGAAGAGGAATAGGATATCTCGAAGATGCCGGGGCCGGAAGGAATTCACAATATGTGAAAGATGCACCAGCCGGCAAAAGCCTTTGTCCTCACAATGCATGCCTGAAAGCCGAACTTGCTGCCGGTTTCGGCGCATCGAAATATACATTCTCCAACTGAACATATCCATCCCGATGCATCTTTCGTAGAATGGCATCTGGAGGAAATGAAAATGCGTGCAATCGGAAATCTGCTTTGGTTCGTGCTGGGCGGGGCGATCATGGGGCTCGCCTGGATGCTGGCGGGACTGCTCGCCTTCGTTTCCATCGTGGGCATTCCCTGGGGGCGCGCCTGTTTCGTGATCGGTCAGTTCACCTTTTTTCCCTTCGGAAAGGAAGCGATCGGGCGCGATGAGCTTTCCGGGCGAGACGACATCGGAACCGGCGCGCTGGGGATGATCGGCAACATCCTGTGGTTCGTCTTCGCCGGAATCTGGCTCGCCATCGGGCATCTGATTTCCGCCCTCGCCTGCTTCGTCACCATCATCGGCATTCCTTTCGGAATCCAGCATCTGAAGCT
>JABEVD010000204.1 GCA_013044025.1 Burkholderiales bacterium | reverse complement strand
CAGGGAATGATCGCTTACGGCGCGCTCGAAAAGCTCAAATCGGGGGATCAATCGATCGATACGAAGGCGACCTTCGAGAATACCAGGAAGGATCTCGGTTACGGCCTGCTTCTGAAGAAATACACGCCCAATGTGGTCGATGCGACCGATGTCCAGGTGAAGCAGGCGGCATCCGACACCATTCCCAGGATCGCCCCGCTGTTCCTGACTTTCCGGGTCATGGTGGCGATCGGGTTCTGGATCCTGACCATCTTTTCGCTCACCTTCTATTTCGTGGCCAAGCGCACCATCGAAAACAGGAAGACGCTGCTGAAACTTGCCCTATACAGCATCCCGCTTCCCTGGATCGCTGCGGAAATGGGATGGTTCGTCGCAGAATACGGAAGGCAGCCCTGGACGATTTCCGGCATCCTGCCGACCCATCTCAGCACATCCAGTCTCGCGCCTTCGAGCCTTTATTTCAGCCTGTCCGGCTTCGTCGGGTTCTATACGCTGCTTCTGGTGGCCGAACTTTATCTGATGTTCAAATACGCAAGGCTCGGGCCGCAAAGCCTGCACACCGGCCGTTACGGCAACAAGGATTGAGGAGGAAGTCATGATATTCGATTACGAAACGCTGAAAGTCATCTGGTGGCTGTTCGTCGGGGTGCTTCTGATCGGTTTTGCCGTCACCGACGGCTTCGATCTCGGGGTGGGCGCATTGCTTCCCTTCCTTGGAAAGAATGACGTTGAACGCCGTGTCATCATCAATTCGGTGGGCGCGACCTGGGACGGCAATCAGGTCTGGTTCATCACCGCGGGCGGCGCGCTCTTCGCCGCCTGGCCGCTGGTGTACGCCACCGCTTTCTCCGGGTTCTACATCGCGCTGATATTGACGCTTTTCGCGCTCTTTTTCAGGCCGGTGGGGTTCGACTACCGCAGCAAGGTGGAAGACCCGCGCTGGAGGAGCGCCTGGGACTGGGGGCTTTTCGCTGGAGGTTTCGTTCCCAGCCTCATCTTCGGCGTGGCTTTCGGCAACCTGCTGCAGGGAGTGCCTTTCCAGTTCGATCCGGACATGCGTGTTACCTATACGGGCAGCTTCTTTGGCCTCCTCAATCCCTTCGCGCTGCTCTCCGGCGTGGTGAGCCTGTCGATGCTCCTGATGCACGGCGCGACCTACCTCAGGATCCGCACCACCGGCGTGGTCGAGGAGCGCGCGGTGAAAGCGGGAAGATTGGCCGCGATCGTGCTCATCGTCTCTTTCGTGGCGGCGGGAATCTGGGTGATGCAGGGAATCGAGGGATACAAAATCGTCTCGATGCTCTCACCGAACGTGGAATCGACTCCGCTCGACAAGGTGGTGGAAAAGGCTGCGGGCGCCTGGATGTCCAATTATGACAAGCAACCTCTGCTTTGGCTCGCCCCGATTCTCGGCGTCGCCGGCGCAGCGCTTACCATTCTGCTCTCGGCGGCAGGTCGCTCGATCCTGGCCTTCGTGACGAGCTCGATCTCGATCGCGGGCGTGATTTTCACTGCGGGGATCGCGATGTTTCCCTTCATCATGCCTTCGAGTTCCGACCCGAGAAGCAGCCTCACCATCTGGGATGCGGTTTCCACGCATGGCACGCTGCAGATCATGTTCTGGGTGGTGCTGATCTTCCTTCCGATCATCCTCGCCTACACTTCCTGGGTGTACAGGGTGCTGAGAGGCAAGATCACCGTGGAGACGATCCGCGCAAACGATCACAGCGTTTACTGAAAGGACTGAAATCATGTGGTATTTTTCCTGGATATTGGGCGTTGGACTCGCCATGGCTTTCGGCATCATCAACGTGATGTGGCTGGAAGCGGAATATTTCTGCAAGGCCGATCTCGAAGCGGAAAGGAAGAAGGGGTAAAATCGCGTTTTTGTCCGGAATCTGCCCATGGAATTCTTCGAAGCCGTCGCAAGGGATGTCGCCATCGCGCTGGAGGAGGATGTGGGAGACGGGGATCTCACCGCCCGTCTGATTCCGGAAGATGCGGTCGCGGTTGCGAACGTGGTGAGCCGGGAGGATGCGGTGCTTTGCGGCTCTCCCTGGTTCGAAGCTGTCTTCAGGAGGCTGGATCCGGCGGTGGATATCGTCTGGAATATCCCGGAAGGCGGCAAAGTCGGGCAGAATCAGTTCATCTGCACGGTGAAAGGCAATGCGAGGGCGCTCCTCACTGCGGAGAGGAGCGCCCTCAATTTTCTCCAGCTTCTCTCCGCGGTTGCGACCAGGACGAGAAGCTATGTCGATGCGGTTTCCGGCACCAGGGCGGTGATTCTCGACACCAGGAAAACCATTCCCGGACTCAGGATCGCCGAAAAATATGCGGTGAGGATCGGCGGCGGGCAGAACCAGAGGATGGGGCTGTTTGACGCCATCCTCATCAAGGAAAACCACATCCTGGCTTGCGGCGGCGTGAAGCGCGCGCTTCAGGTGGCCGCAAAGATGGGAACGGTTCCCGTGCAGATCGAAGTGGAAAACCTGGAAGAGCTGCAGGAAGCGCTGGACGCGGGCGCGAAACTCATCCTGCTCGACAATTTCACCATGGAAAAAATGGAGCAGGCGGTGAAGCTCGTTGCTGGGCGAGCGAAACTCGAAGCCTCCGGCGGCGTGAGCCTCGGCACCGTGCGCAGGATCGCTGAAACCGGCGTCGACAGAATCTCGATCGGCTCGCTCACCAAGGACATCCATGCGCTCGATCTTTCCATGCGCTTCGAAGTGAGCCAACTCGCCTAGCGGTTGGCGTAGTCTTCCAGTACCTTCAGGAATTCGTCGCCGTATCTGGCCAGCTTGGATTGACCCACGCCGTTCAGTCTGCCCAGTTCGGGCAGAGTTTGCGGACGATGATTCATGATTTCGAGCAGCGTGCTGTCGTGGAAAATGACATAAGGCGGCACGCCCTGTTCCTTCGCAAGTTCCAGTCGCTTTGCCTTGAGCAGGACCCAGAGCGGATCGTTTTTCGCTTCGGTATAGCCTTCGCGCAAGTCCTGTCCGCGAAGCCTCTTTCCCTTTTCGAATGTCGCATCGCGCCTCATGAGGACTGGCTTCTCGCCGCGCAAAATCGGGCGGGATGCTTCGGCAAGCCTCAATCCGCCATGTCCCTCGATGTCCACGTCGAGAAAGCCGCCCGCGACGAGTTGCCTGAATACGCTGCTCCACTGAATCCTGTCCAGATCCTTGCCGATGCCGAAAGTGGAAATCCTGTCGTGGCCGAACTGGGTCATCCTGGGAGTCGATTTGCCGAGCAACACGTCGATGAGGTGGGCGGCTCCGAATCGCTGTCCTGTGCGATAGACGCAGGACAAAGCCATTTGCGCTTCACGGCTTGCATCCCAGGTTTGTGCAGGATGAAGGCAGTTGTCGCAATGGCCGCAGTTTCCTGGGTGCGCTTCGCCGAAATAGCGCAGGATGCCCTGATGTCGGCAATCGGTCGATTCGCAGAAACCGAGCAGGGCCTCCAGCTTCTGCATTTCCACGCGCTTTCTTTCTTCCGCAGCCTCGCCCGATTGAAGCATCTGCCGCATCGAAACCACGTCAGAGAGCCCGTAGACCATCCAGGCATCGGCGGGAAGCCCGTCGCGTCCGGCGCGTCCGGTTTCCTGGTAATAGGCTTCCATGCTTTTGGGCAGGTCGAGGTGTGCGACGAAACGCACGTTGGGCTTGTCGATGCCCATGCCGAATGCGACGGTCGCGACCATGATGATTACTTCCTCACGCAGGAAGCGCATCTGGTTGGCGTTTCTGCTTTCCGTGTCCATTCCTGCATGGTAGGGCAGCGCGTTCCATCCTTTCGATTTCAGCCAGGCTGCGGTTTCGTCCACTTTCCTGCGCGACAGGCAATACACGATGCCGGAATCGTCCGGATGTTCGGATTCGAGAAAGCGCTCGAGCTGCCTTTTCGCATCGTTCTTCAGCTTGATGCGGTAGCGGATGTTGGGGCGGTCGAAGCTGGAGACGAATTGCCCTGCCTGGGAAAGGGAAAGGTGTTCCACGATCTCGCGCCGGGTGGGGGCGTCCGCGGTCGCGGTGAGCGCTATGCGCGGCACATCGGGGAAGCGTTCCCCGAGCACCGAAAGCATGCGGTATTCAGGCCGGAAATCATGTCCCCACTGGGAGACGCAGTGCGCTTCGTCGATGGCGAAAAGGGAGATTCCGTGTCCGTCACGGAGTCTTCCCAGAAAATTCAGGAAGCTTTCGGTGACGAGTCTTTCCGGGGCGACGTAGAGCAGCTTGATCTCCCCGGCTGAAAGGCGCTTTGCCACTTCCCTCGATTCGGATGGATCCAGGCTGGAATTGAGGAATGCGGCGGGTACGCCGAGCTGTCGCAGCGCATCCACCTGGTCCTGCATCAGGGCGATGAGCGGAGAAACCACGATGCCCGCGCCTTCCCTCATGAGGGCGGGGATCTGGTAGCAAAGCGACTTTCCTCCGCCAGTGGGCATCAGCACCAGGGCATCCTTGCCGGATGCGACCTGCCGGATGATTTCCTGTTGATTCCCCCTGAAGGAATCGTAGCCGAAAACCTCCCGGAGTATCTCCAGGTCGGTCATTTCAATTGAATCGACAGCCTCCGCATCCTCCCGGAGGGCAGGATGGCTCGGAAGAAGCATTCATGACCGGAGGTGCGGGAATCGAAAGCAGCTTTTCGAGTTCAATGCTGCCGCATTTCGGGCAATGCGGGGTATCCGATCCGCGAACGAGGGTGTCGAAGGTTTCCTGACATTTCTGGCACTGGTAATCGTAGATGGGCATGGTTGGCTCAAATCATGAAAATGAGGGCAATGACGATCAGGACGAAAACAGCGAATCCGGCCCAAAGCACGATGGTGCCCGGTTCCCTGTTCCGTCTGATTTCGGAAAGGTTTTCGTAATCGGTGAGAATGGCGAGCTGCTTGGTCGCTTCGAAGGAGTCGAACGCCCTGGAAATGCCCAGAGTAGGGGACTTGTCCGCGGAATCATGGGTATCTTCCACGAAATAGGCGCTGAAGGATTCCGTTTCCTGGTGCTTGACCGGGTTCTTCGAGCATTCCTTCAGATCCGATGCGAACTCCTTCGCGCTCTGGTAGCGATCCTCCGGGTTCTTGGCGAGCGCTTTCGCCACGATGAAGTCGAGCATCTCCGGCAATTCAGGGCGCAGGGATTTCGGCGGAGGGGGATTGTAGTTCACGATCTGGTACATGATCGAGTGCACATTTTCCCCCTTGAAAGGGGGCGTGCCGGTCAGCATTTCGTAGAGCACGATGCCGAGCGAAAAAATGTCCGTCCTGTGATCGGTGTGGCGCCCCGCCACCTGTTCCGGGGACATGTATTGCGGGGAGCCCATGACCATTCCCGTCATGGTTTTGATGGCGGAAGAGGGGATCCTGGCGATGCCGAAATCGGTGATCTTGGCGATCCCGTTTCTCAGGATCATGATGTTGGATGGCTTGATGTCGCGGTGGACGATGTTTTGTTCGTGGGCATGGGAGAGACCTTCCGCCACCTGCCTTGCGATGTCGAGCACCCTTTCCACATCGAGCCGTTTTCCGGAATCCAGGATCTGCCGCAGTTCCTGCCCTTCGAGATATTCCATCGCCATGAAGGCGATCTTGTCGCTTTTGCCGAAATCGAACAGGCTGATGATGTTGGTATGATTGATCTTTCCGGTGGCTTTGGCTTCCTGGTAGAAGCGCGCCTCGTATTCCTGGAATTCGTCATCGGAAAGGTTGAGGGAGAGCGTCTTGATCGCGACGATTCGGTCGAGGACAGGGTCGCGCGCCTTGTAGACGACGCCCATCGCACCTCTCCCGAGTTCGGAAATGATTTCGTATCTGCCGATCTTGTCCGGAAGCATGATGCTAATGGAAGTTTTTCTTCACGCTGCGAAAAACGTTTCCCCACATGGGATGTCCCGCTTCGGCTGGAGCGAGATCGAACTTCGGGTCGATGGCGAGCGCCTTGGAAAACTCCTGGCGGCACAGGGTTTCCCTGTTCGAGATGCAGTAGGTGAAGGCCAGATACTTGTGGGCCTTTACCTGGTCCGAGGTGGAGGAAAGGCCGGTGTCGAGCGCTCCCTGCAGGTCTGCGATGGTTTCCTGGTAACTTCCGTCTTCGTAATGCCGGATGCCGGAGGCAAGCATTTCCTTTGCCTTGTTGTTCAGTGGCGCCTGCGTTTTTCCCATCCCTGCGCACCCGGTGCAGATCAGGATGGCGGCCATCATGATCCCTGCCTTTTTCATCCAACCCCCGCCCTAAAATGTATGGTTGATTATAACCTGCTCGCCGGGCTTTGTTTCAACTGTTTGGGAATGGCTGGGCAAGGTGGTGTTCCTGACCTCGATTTCATGATGACCCGGCTTGATGCGGATGGATTTGAGCGGCGGACTCACGCCGCGTTTGGAACCGTCCACGTAGACTTCTCCCCAGGGCATGATCCTGAAAACCAGCGTCGAATTTTCGACAGGCTGGGTTTTCTCCGCGTTTTCCTTTTTCCTGGCCTCGTGAACCGGTTTTGACGCCTTTTTCACCGGCTCGGGCGCCTTTGCGACTGGAACCGGCGCAGATTCCTGCGAGAGAGCAAGCGGCGCAGACGCGGGCTGGGCGGCGATCCGGGCTGGTTCCGTTTTTCCCGCGGACGGGGGAGGGGCGGTAATTTCCCTGGGCGCCTCCTGGCCGGTCATTTTCACGATCAATGCGACCAGGATCGCGAGTATGGTCGTGGCGGGGAACACGCGCCTGACGAGGATGTTGCGATCGTTCCACCAGGCCCGCTCCGGCTCGGGCGCTACACTGCTGTCGGCATGCTTGAAAGAGGCCTTCATCGCATCGTCCTGCCTAGCCTCGCTTTTCACTGCGTAGATCTCGTGCTCGCGTACGTGCTTGTCGGTGCGCGATCCCTCGTATTCGAACAGTTTTGCGTATTCATCCGTCACGCAGGAAATGACGTCGTAGAAGGAACGCGAAACCAGGATCTGGTTTGGCTGGGCGAAATTCATCACCCGCTGCGCCACGTTGATGCCGTCGCCGATGATGTTGGGCTGCTTGTTGATGTCCTGCACCAGTCTCACCGGGCCCAGATTGATGCCGATCCTCACGTAGAAGGGCATGTCCTTTTCGCCGATGACCGCATCCCGGAGCTTCATCGCAGTGAGCAAAGCGTCTTCCGGGTCGCCCAGAAAACTGATGGCTGCGCCGTCTCCGGTGTCGAGGATGATCCTGTCGGTGAGGTGCACGTTGCGGATCGCGACCGAAATCAGTGCGTTGAACTGGTTCTTGAGCTTGATCTGCTCCGCAACCGACCTCTTGGAGTATTCGACGATGTCGAGGAATACCACGCTGCAAATCGTAGTCCTGTTCACCGCCTGCTGCATTTTTTGCTACCTGTGTATTCTTTAAGGGTTGCCATGCGGTCCGTTCTGGTATATTCTTCGCAATCTTCTTGCAGGAGAGTTGGCCGAGTGGTTTAAGGCGCACGCCTGGAAAGCGTGTTGAGGCGTAAGTCTCTCGGGGGTTCGAATCCCCCACTCTCCGCCATACCGTTTCTTTTCATCGAGTTGTCCACTGCAGCGAGTCTTCGTTCAGTTATTGTTCGGGCCGTTCGGGCAATGCGTAATCATACCGAATTTGACCGTCCCCCGCCATGGAATTTGCTCCCCGGGTATCATTCCTGACGATCACTGATCCGTTCCCGGACATAGCCGAGATGGCCGCGCAATTCGTAAAACAGGTTTCCGGTCGATGCGGGGACCGTGATCCTGTTCACGGATTCCTCGATGCTGTCGATCTGTCTGAGGATTTCCCCGCGTCTTTCCGGGTCGGCCTGCGAGGCTTCCCTTTCGACTTCCAGTAGCGCCCGGTACCAGCGGTAGATGCGCGATTCTATCCTCCATCGATAGATGGTCGGGGCGAACTTCAGGGCGGGAACCAGGATCAGGAGGAGGGGCAGCAGAAGCGCCAGGGCTCTCGCGATATAGCTTGCCACCCAGAAAGGGAAGGTCCGGTAAAGGAAGCTCTTTCCGGTCGAGTAATATCGGAGCGCATCCGGGCTGATTGGAAATTCGTGCTCGATCGGGGCGGGAAATTCTCCCTGTTTCTGGAACAATCCGGCCCTGCCGTGTATTTGCCTGGCGGCTTCCAGGAGCAGGTCGGAAAGCGCGGGATGCAGCGACTTTTTCGCGACGAGTTCCACGGTCGGCCCGACCAGCAGGATGTCTTCGGGAGGGATGTCCTTGCCGAGGTCTAGCGATCCGCGGGGAAGTTCCAGCTTGTTGAGATAGCGGATCCTGCGGGTGTAGCCGTCTGCCTGTGCGAAGTTGAAAAGATGGATACCCGGGGTGTGCAGCAGCTTTCTGAGGACATTCAGCGGAGCGGATTCTCCCATGAGGAAAATCGCGTCCACCCTGTTCTCAAGCAATTCCTTCGCCGCATCTCCGGGAGGAATGGCGATGGTTCCGTCGCCAGGCCTGAATCCGTTCGCCTTCAGCAGCGCTTTCGCCAATACCCGGGTGCCGCTGCCGTCCTCGCCGATGTCGATTCTCTTGCCGATGAAACCGGAAAGGAGTTGGACCGGATTGCCCCGGTAGAAGATCATGAGTGGCTGGTAGGAAATGCTGCCGAGGGAATAGAGATTGTCGACTTCGTCCTTTCCCGCTTCCCCTCCCAGCACGAATCCGACTTCGATGCCTGATTTCGGATCCGAGAGTTTCCGGAAATTGTCGATGGAGCCTTCGGTGGCCACGACCTTGACGGTGACGCCCTGTTTTTCCAGAATCGTCCTGTATCTTTCGGCAATTTTCCAGAAAATGCTTCCTTTCGGCCCGCTGGCGAGGGTGATCGAGTCGGGGGTGGCCGAGCTCATGAAAGCCAGCGCTGCGAAGCTGATCACCACGCCGATCACTGCGATCGTGAGCATGGATACGACGAGCCCCTTTCCGAACAGTGCTTCGATTCTGGCCAGCGTCCTGGCAAGATGAATTCCCGGGGACATCCCTGCTTCCCTCCGAAGTGGATTGGTCTCGTTTGCGACCTGTTGAGCATAGCATGCTCTGCAGAATTCATGAGAATCCGGGGCGTCGAGACGGTTTTGCGGCTATACTGGGTTGAAATTTTCATCTGCCATCCGCTCATTCAGAAGGCGGCGAGGATGTTCCGTCCGTGCACTGATTTCGAACAGAGGATAGGATATGCATGAAATGTCGCTCATGCAGGGCGTGCTCGGGATTCTGGAGGAAAATGCCAAAGGCGCCGGTTTTTCGAAGGTGAAAACGGTATGGCTGGAAATCGGCGCGCTCTCCGGAGTCGATCCGCATGCCATGGAATTCTGCTTCGACGTGGTGATGAAAAACACCCTGGCCGAGAATGCCAGGCTGGAAATCCTGGAGACGCCGGGCACGGCATGGTGCATGAAATGCGGGAAGAATGTCGGAATCTCCGCCAGATACGATCCCTGTCCTGAATGCGGGCGTTTCCAGTTGGAGGTGACGGGAGGCGCTGAAATGCGGGTGAAGGAACTGGAAGTCGAATAGGAGAGCTCATGTGCACGGTATGCGGATGCAGCGAGACAAAGCCTGACGGCAGGTACAGGGAAATGAAGGGCGGTCT
>JABEVD010000034.1 GCA_013044025.1 Burkholderiales bacterium | reverse complement strand
TTGATTTTCTCGTTCTCCGCGAGCGCTTCGGCAAGCTCCTCCTTCCTGCGCTCCAATTCCTCTTCGAGAAGGACTGCGGTCCGGAAAAGATCGATATCGGCTCCCTGAATGATGCCGCTTCGTTCGGCGCGATCCATCAATGCATCGATGATTCTTTTCAGACGCTCAACTTCATCCTGATCCCCTTCGTTCATGTTCCACCTCCGGAGCCGAGATTTCTTCTTTCTACTCCGATCCTCTCCGGGATGCAATCGCCGCGGGAACGATTCCAGATTCAGGCCGCAATGTCGGAAATCTCTGCTACATGAAGTTTCTCGTGTGGAGCGAAGCGAGCCTTCCAGCCTCCTCGGGCCCGAATCCAAGCCGGAGCAGCCTCGCATATCTGCCCGCATGCATGTCCCGCATCAGTTCCTGCACTTTCGCAAATCCGGATGCGATCGCGGCAGGTTCCAGGCTTCCTGCTGCGAGCAGGATGAGCGCGTCGAACACTTCCGTGTTCAGCCCTGAAGTTGTGGAGAGAACGTCGTGCCTTTCCCCGACCGCAATGGCGAGGCGATGGCGGAATTCCGGTTCCGATTCCAGCCTGGCGAGGAGATGCCCCATTCCGAAAGCGACATGGCGGGCCTCGTCTCTTGCCGCGAGTTTTGCGATTTGCCGGGTGACCGGGTCCGGCGCATGTTCGTGGAGGAAATGGAGAAGGCTGACGAAGGTTCCTTCCCCGAGAACGGAGAGCAGGAATCCCGCGACCGAAAAATCCGATTCGTCGAGCAATGTCTTGAGGGAAGCCTGACCCCCCGCGCTGGACAGGGCAGGTTCCCTTCCCTTCATCCTCAGTCTTGTGGTGAAGACCTCGATGTGCCTCGCTTCGTCCGCGATCTGCATGGCGAGCACCGCCTGCACTTCGCGGAAATGGGGATGAAGCGTCCCGAGAAAACGGGCGGGAACGACGAGCGCCGCGTTCTCGTTTTCGATGAGGTAGGTCATCACCTGGGAAACCGCATCCTCGATCTCGTCAGGAAGATCGAAAGCAATGTTCCAGTCTATCGACTTTCCAGGATCCCATTGCGCCGCAACCGACTGGGCGTAGAGATCAGCGGCATTTTCCGACCAGACTTCGATTTTCTCCTTCAGGCGAAAATCGAATTCGGGGCTTCCCGCTTCTACCTGCGCCCCTCTCGCGGCAAGGCCCAGACAGGCCGGCGGGCGATCCAGCACCGCATCCGGAGAACCTGGATCGGAACGGCCTGAAAAGATCGCGGAAGCGTTGCCGGCCGATTTCGTGACGAGCATTCCCTCATCCGCCACGGCGAAGGAATGCCCCGTCATCCTGCACCATGCCCTGAGCTGTCCCGCCCATTCCGCGGAACTGCCCTTCACCAGGATTTGCGAGCCTTCCGGGATTTTTCCGAGCGCATGCTTCACGAGAAGATGCGCGCCGGAATCGAATCCCAGATCCTCAATATCGATAGTCAGCAATCAGGATTTCCCCATTTTCGCCGTAGAATTTCTCGTCCTCCACTGCGCGCTCCAGCAGCGCATAACCGCTATCCCGACCCGGAAGCCATTTCCTCAATCCTTCCAGCTCCAGAAGGGGCCTCACTTCCGGATCTTCCCATTGCATGCCGAGCAGGAGTTCGACGAAGCGGTCGACTTCATCCATTTTCGAATCCGGGCTGGTCGTGAAATTGCAGTGGTCGTAGAGACCCGTGCGCCCGATGATCCTGGTCGAACCGGAAGGAATAGTTCCTTCCTTCGAAAATGCGAGGTAATTCCCGTCTATCATCCAGGCTGCATCGATCTCGCCTGAAATGAGCGCCTGTGCGGCATCCCGTTCTCCGCCGATATGGTCTCCGTGCTTGCCGCCCAGAACGTCGAATCCGACCGCTGCAAAGTCCCGCCCAGAAACCAGCCCTTCCGCTCTCATGTGATCCTTCGGAATCAGCGTGGCCGGGGGGGAATCGATTGCGCCGAATCCGATCCTTTTTCCGCGCAAGGATGAAATTTCGCCGATCCCGGAATCATTTCTCGCCACGAGAACGGAAGAGAGATCCAGGTCTGTGTCGCGCATGGCGACGCTTTTCACCTGCAAGCCGCGCGCCTTCGCCATTTTCTCCGCCCGGACCCACGCCAGAGGCGAATTCCAGGCGATGTCGATCTCGCCCGAGAACTGCGCTTCCACCTGTCGCTCGTAATTGGAATAGAGCACGAAATCGAAATCGAATCCGTTCTTCCTGAAATATTCCTTGAATCCTTCCCAGATCGTCACGACCTTCGGCGCGTATGCCACGGCGCCCATCACCATCGTCATATTTTCTCCTCAGCCGAAAAGGGGCAGGCCGCAGGCGACCTTGCCGATGAAATCGAACAGGATGTCGGAAGTGGGCGCCATGATGGAAGCCGCCCGCGCATCCCTGAAAAAGCGCTCCACCCCGACGTTTCTGCGGAATGCTGCGCCGCCGCAGACCCGCATGGCGATGTCGGTGACTTCGAGCGCGGCTTCTGCCGCATTCGCCTTCACTTCGAGTACGCGCAGCATCGCATCCTCCCTGGCGTTTTCCAGGGCGGAAATTACGTCGTCGCGTAGCGCTCTTGCAGCATCGGCGCGTATTTTCGCGCGCCCGATGTGGGCGCGGATCGCGGGAAGGTCGGCAAGCGAGCTGCCGAGATGTTCGAGCCGGTTTCCTCCGGCATGCTGGCAGGCGCGAGAAACCGATGCATCCATCAGCCCGACCGAGCAGGATGCGACGAGCGTTGCAAAGAGAGGCAGCACCACGCCCATCATGATGTCGAATCCGCCTCCGTCTGCGCCCAGCATGGCCGATTCCTGAAGCCTCATCGATGCGCAGGAAAGCGGGGCGGAAGCATTTCCTCTGAGCCCCATTCCGTCGAATTTCCCGGGAATGGCAAGTTTTCCCATTTCCACGAACCAGAGGGTGCTCGCCCCTTCGGCTGTCGCGGGCCTGGAGGACCAGACGCAGGAATCGGCTTCTCCCGCGGAAGTCACCATGGTCTTTTCCCCATCCAGCACATATTCCGATCCGTCCGCCTTCGCGGTTCCGACCGGCGCCCAGAAATGGCTTCTGGAGCCTTTCTCGGACCAGGCGAGCGTGGTGAGGTGATGTCCTGCAGCGATCTCCCGGCGCAACGATTCCGGGCCGAATTTCTCGATCACAGCGGTTCCGCAATAATGCATGGTGACCACCATGGCGGTGGAAGGGCATTCGGATGCGATTTTCTCGACCACGTTCGCAGCCTCCCGCATGCCGAGCCCCATTCCGCCCACTTCGGAGGAAGAAGTCAGCCCCAGCAGCCCGGCACGCCCGAGCGCCTCGATGGCGGCTCTTGGGAAAATTCCTTCCCTGTCGGTTTGCTCTGCGGATGGCGCAATCACATCCCTCAGGATGGTTTCCAGCTTTTCGGTATGAGTCATCGGGGTCCTTTGGATTCTTGGTTGCCCGATTCTACAATACCGTTCAGAAGTTAAGAAAATCCTTATGTTTTTTTGCGTCCAGGATGGGACTCTTCAGCGCCGCGAGTCATCAGCAGTCCTGAAATCAGAAGGACGAGCGCAGTGGTCCAGAATGCGGCGCGGATGCTTCCCCCGATCTGGGCGACCAGACCGAGCAGGAATGCGCCGATGGCGTACCCCGTGTCCCTCCAGTAGCGATAGGTACCGAGCGCAGTGCTCCTCCACTCGGGGTGGGAAAGATCGGCCACTGCTGCGATGAGGTTGGGATAAAGGAGCGCCATGCCTGCGCCCATGATCGCCGCGCAACCGATCCAGGCTGTGATTCCTTCCACCAGGGTCACGGCCGAGACGCCGATGCCGAGAATCCACAATCCTGCGACGATCGGCTTTTTTCTTCCCACGCGGTCGGAAAGGGCGCCTGTGAAGAGTTGGGATGCGCCCCATGTCAGTCCATAGACTGCGGTGATCCAGCCGATTTCGACCAGATCGAGCCCCTTTTCGTGCAGAAATGCGGGAAACAGCACCCAAAGCAGCGCATCGGCAACCTTGTTGGCCACTCCAGCCTGGCAAAGCAGCCTGAATGTGGGGTGGCGGAAGGAAACCATGGTGAAGACCGACCATGCTCCGGAGTTTGCCTGCGCGCCCTGTTTTTTTTCCCTTCCTTCGGCCCTCGCCCAGGGCAGCGTTTCCCGGACGAAAAGGAGGGCGATGAGGAATGCGGCGCCGATGACGCAGAGTGAGAATGCGAAGATCGCTTCCCTCGGATTCCAGAACTTTGCAAGATATCCGGTCGCAAGCCCGCCGATTCCCACCGCCGCATATCCCGCGAATTCGTTGACGCCGGTCGCAAAACCGCGCTGCTCCGCCCTGGTGATATCCACCTTGCTGGTGACGGTCATGCTCCAGGCGAATCCCTGATTGATGCCGAGAAAGACGTTCGCCGCGACGATCCATCCCCAGTTCTGGGCATGCAGAATCATGAAAGGAATGGGGATCGCGGCTATCCATCCGAGAAGAAGCACTTTCTTGCGCCCGATTTTTTCCGAAAGCCTTCCCGCCACGAAATTCAGGATTCCCTTGACCAGTCCGAAGGAAACCACGAATGACATCAGGAACAGGAAGGATCCCTTTTCCACCCCGAAATCCAGACTCAGCACCGGCAGCACGTTCCTTTCCATGCCGATCAGGAGGCCCACGAAAAAAACCTGGAGCGCCTGCTGCAGGAACTGGTGGAGATTGGCCCTGATTCCCCGGGTGTAGACCGATTCAGCGGACAAATCTGCCTTCATTTCGAAATATTGGCCGCCACGATCCTGGACATTTCCGCCGGACGGGGAGGGATTTTCCCCAGCAGATGCTCGATGAATTCCTTTCTTCCCATCGCAAGCCCGGGATTCCAGCGCTTCTCGAACCCGATCGTCGAGGAAGGTTTTCCTGAAAGCCCGGCCCCACAGACGCTTCCGGCCTGATGTCCCGGGAAGATTTCCGTTTCCGGCGCCAGGGAGAGCAGCCTGGAATGGATGCTATGGTGGAGCTGTCCCGCCATTTCGCGCTCCTTGCCGAGAAGATCCGGGCGTCCGATCGATCCCACGAAAAGGGTGTCTCCGGTGAGCACGAACCACGGATCTCCTCCCCGTCTTCTGTCCGTCACCAGAAGGCAGATGCTGTCCGGGGTGTGGCCCGGCGTGTGCAGCACTTCGACTTCCACATTACCAAGATCGAGGATCCTGCCGTCCGCAAGCGGCTCGAAATCGAATCCGACGATCCCCCTGTCCAATTCGTGCAGGCAATACGGAGCGCCGGTCATTTCAGCGAGCTTTCTTCCGCCGGAATAATGGTCCGCGTGGACATGGGTGTCCACGACATAATCTATGCTCACCCCGGCTTTCAGTGCCTCGGCGATGAACCATTCCTCGTCGCCTGCGACGACATCCACTGCCATGGATCTGCCCTTCGTTCCGCAACCGAAGAAATAGGAAAGAGAAGATTCCTTCGTGGAGAGTTGCCTGAAAAACATGTTTTTCCCTTCAAAATACCAGGACCTTGTCGGCCCATTCCGTCCATTGCGCAAGCTCCGCCATGGTGCTCCTGTGCGCCCCCTCTGCCAGCTCGAATTCGTTGATTCCCCTTGCGCTCATGCAGGTGCCGCAGACGCCGACTTCGCCAGCCCTGGCCACCTTTCCCAGCATCACCTGGATGTTGAAATAGCCTTCCGGCACCTTTTGTCCCGATTTCGCGCAGGACGCGCCTTCACCGATCAGGAATACCTTCACTTCGTTGCCTTCCCGGCCGCAAAGCGTTCCCGCCAGACGCAGGGCGTTGTAGGTGCGCTCGCTTCCATAGGGACCTTCGTTCAGGATGAAAAGACTCTTCATGGCTCCTCCTGTACATTCTAACAATTACTGGATTGATTGAAGCACGGATCGCGCTTCAGGTCAAACATTGCGCATCGTTTGACTTACGATCCAATGTTGGATAGATTGAAAGAATGAAGAACGCGAGAATTGTCAAGGACGGGCTCTACGAGCAGGTGGCCAGGATGGGAAAAGCGGTTTCCAGCCCGAAGCGGCTGGAGCTGATCGAACTCCTTTGCCAGGGGGAAAAGACCGTGGAGCGGCTGGCCAGGGAGTCCTCGATCAGCATGAAGCTGGCCAGCGCCCATCTTCGCGAATTGCGCGAGGCGCATCTCGTGGACACGAGACGGGATGGAAAAAACATCCACTACCGTCTTGCGGACAGCAGGGTCGCGGATTTCTGGGTGATGCTGCATTCTCTGGCGGAAGACAGGCTGGCGGAATTGCAGGTCGCGCTGAAGCAGATCGCGGCCTCCCCGGAAGAACTCGTTCCGAGCGACCGGGAAAGCCTGATGAAATCGGCGCGCAAGGGGGAGGTGGTGGTGCTGGATGTGAGGCCGGTCGAGGAATACCTGAGCGCGCACCTTCCCTTCGCGAGATCCATTCCCCTGGAAGAACTGCAGGGCAGGATCGCCGAACTGCCTCTGGACAGGCCCATCGTCGCCTATTGCAGGGGTCCTTATTGTCTTCTGGCGAAGGATGCGGTCGATCTACTGCGGGGGCAGGGATACGAGGCGCTGCACCTCAGGGACGGCGTGGCCGAATGGGGGCTGGTTTCGGTGTGAGCCGAACCACATCGCCAGATGCGCCGCCCTGGGAATCTGCGGGCGTCACCGATCCTGCAGAACGGCGAGCTCCTTTCCCACCTTTTCCACAACCCGCGCCCATTGTCCATCTTCTTCCTGCCGGAAGAGGCG
>JABEVD010000203.1 GCA_013044025.1 Burkholderiales bacterium | reverse complement strand
GGCAGCGGGCGAAATTTTGCGAATTATCCTCGCGTTGTGCAATACATCACCATGTTTCCCCACGACCATGGAATCAATCATGTCTGGAAATGAACAAGTTGCGTTGGAACGATAATGCAGAAGGCTGAAAAGCAGCAGGTACGGAATCCGTATTCACCTCGCGAGCCGGGCGGCTTGTCCATGGATTCGCCCAATGGCGAAAGGGTCGCCCAGTTCCAGTCCATGATCGATTCTAGTCCTGTCATGGCCTCGCAGCGCAGGAAGATGGAAAGGATCGAGCAAAGGCAAGAAGAGGGGCCATTGCAGACAAAGCCCAACGAAACCGGGCTTCCCGACAATCTGAAATCCGGGATCAAGTCCTTGTCCGGAATGTCGATGGATTCGGTGCGCGTTCATTACAACTCATCTAAACCCGCCCAACTCAACGCGCTTGCCTATGCGCAGGGAACGGACATCCATGTCGCGCCGGGGCAGGAGCAACACCTTCCGCACGAAGCCTAGCATGTGGTGCAGCAGGCGCAGGGACGCGTTCAGCCCAACATGCAGATGAAGGCAAATACTGATGTTGGCCCAAATTATATGCAATCAATTCAAAGAAAAGTATTGCTAAACGGAGAAGAGTATATTCCTGAGAAAAATGAAAATGTATCCAAGGAAAATAATGAAGCAACGGAAGATGAGTTTGTTAGATACTATGAAAACAAAAAGGAAGTATTGGATCATATCGACAACAAGGAGCCAGGGAATTATGGATTGATTAAACCCCGTGCATTGTGGTATAGAATCCCGTATCTCAACAAAAAGTTTTTTGTTTTTGGCGAATCTCACGCAGCTGTTAAGGGGAGCCAAATTAAAACAGAGAGCCATATAACAAAGCCCATTCTCGATGAGAAGCTTTCAGGATGGCAAGCGGAGGATATGATAAACAATCAATTGGTTGATGAATTAGACGCCGGGCTGGATGAGAATTCATCGAAATTATTGCGCGCACTCGAGATGTGGAGTGTCCATGTCCGGTCTAAACCAACTGTCGGTGGCACAGGTGCAATTGACCTGCCAAAAATTTCCAAAGGAGAAACAAGTACAAGGGAGAAAGAAAATGGTACTTATCGATTGGTGGTTTATGGAGAAGATGGAAGTGAGGAATACTGGAAACCATCAGGATCTAACGAAGTTCCTCAAAATACTTACGATCCTCAAACTCAGATGCTGGATGCAATCGAATCTCTATTTTCGAAGGTTTTTTCTGAAGAAATCAAGAATTCTTTTGATAAGTTTCCTAATGGAGTTATAGTTGGAAAAGCATGGGGTCACTTTAAGGACAAATCATGGGTTGGGCATGAAAAAGAAACTTTAATAAAGCAGAATGTTTCACGATTTCTTTATGATGCTGCGAAGTTTAAAGTTTCCAGTGAGTATGGGAAGCTTGGTGAAATTGGAGATATAAAGACTAAAGATGAAAAATGGAATGCTGATAATTATCGTGACGAATTCATGTTTTTAAGAATACTGAAGGCAAAGGATGGTGGTTTCTCTTTTGCGAGCATTGGAAATGCGCATTTGGTTAGATTAAAAGATAGGTTTAACGAAAAAAATATACCATGTATTTCGATGGAAGATTTTTATGGTAGCTACGCTGTAGACGCTGTAGATACAAAAAAAATTGCTCACAAAAACAGCCCTGTATTTCGTAAAAATCAGAGGATGATGCTTTGGCTGAAATCAGCTTTTCGATATATCCTAATCTGCAGCAAGAGCATCTTGATACGCTTGATAATCATGATGTTGGTGAGTTTGTTCTTAGCGGAAAGGTGTCCAAATTGGAGTCGAAAGATGCGATTTCTGGCAAGGAGGATCGGCATAAGCCGGTCTTAGATCAATTCCTGATGGATCTAAAAAAAGCATATCCTAATTGCGATGAATTTATAAAAGATTTGAGCCTGGAAGAGATCGGTGAATTTTTGAACACGGAAAAAATAAGCAGATGGGATTCGTTATGATGAACGGTGGATGCGGCTGTATAGGATGTTTTCCAGCATCCATTATTTGGAGGGATTGAATGGGACAGCAGGTCTGCATGGGGGCGCTCTTGAAATGCAGCTTCGGCATGGCGCCGAGTTCTCTGGTTGTGTTGCCGACCAACCGCGTGCTGACGCAGACGCCGGACGCCAATATCATGGACAACATTCCCTTCGTCAACATCCTTCCCTTCGGCATGTGTCAGAGCCTCGCGAACCCCGCGGTAGCATCGGCAACTGCTGCAGCACTCGGTGTTTTGACCCCGATGCCCTGTACGCCCGTGACTCCGGCGCCATGGGCGCCGGGATGCGCGACCGTGATGATCGCAAACATGCCGGCGCTCAACAATTCTTCGAAACTGATGTGCACCTTCGGCGGCGTGATCGAAATCAACTATGCCGGGCAGGTTACCGTCGACATTCCCTGAAATCCCGCCATTGCGGATGCGGTTCATCCGGAAACCGGGCAGAGCGATTCACCGATCAGCCTGATCTCGCCGATCAGGCTTTCCCATTTGGCTTCCGCCTTCCTTTTCGCCCAGGAAGTGTACCAGTTCACCCCTTCCATGAATTTCAACTGCAGCGCAATCATTTCAATGATGCCGATCTCCCTGCCCTCGGAGATGCAGAGTTCCCTGCGCAGCCCGCCCAGGATCTGCTTCTGCCATTCGGGAGCATAGATCTGCATCAGGTCGGCATCGCGGATGATTTCTTCCGCAAGTGAGGCAGGCCGGTCGAGATGGGGAAAGCGTGTGATCCTGACGATTCGCCTCGCTCCTTCCAGAAGACCGGGTGGCGCGCCGCTTTTTCTGCACCAGGATTCGAGTCCGGAAACCGCTGCTGCGATGTTCTCGTCGTCCGTCCTGTTTCCGCCGCTGTGGGCGAAGTCGTGGAACATCGCGCCGAGCAGGAGCGACCTGGTTTCTTTGCGCCCCAGCCCCATTTCCATCGCACCGTCATGGCAATGCAGGATCACCGTGTTGGCGTGATAAAGATTGTGATAGGGGAGATGGGCCGATGGATTGTTCGCCATGAAGTATGCATGGGCGTCGAGAAGTCCGTGCGGCAGAAGCGCTTCCCTCACTTCATTTTCCGAGAATGCGATCATGTCCTTTGATAGGTTATTGATATTGTTATATGGAAAATCATGAAAAAATGAATGTAACGGAAATGATACCATTTCGTGACAAAAGATGCATGCGGGTTCCCGGAAATCGTCTATTGAAGGTGCGTCCGGATCTGCAGGCAGGATGGAGCCCCTGATCCGGGCCGCGCGAGGGTGCAACTTTCTCTTGAAATGGAAGGATACATTTGAGAGAATAATTCCGGCCGTCGGTTGACGATAAACATATATAAATCATGCCGGATAATGCCGATCAATGACCTGCGGTCATTGTCTTCACGTGCATGCGGGCCGCCGGTAGTCAATTCCGGGGTTTGCTAGGGGAAACAATCACAATGTCGGCATACACGACGCAGCAGAATGCATTGACCGATCAGGAACTGGAGCTCGCGAGGCAGATCGTCACCGCGCTCAATCTGGAAATGGAACCGGAAGAGATCGATCCGGAAGCGCCGCTATACGGCGAAGGGCTCGGCCTCGACTCGATCGACATGCTCGAAATCGCGCTGGTGGTGTCGAGAAATTACGGTTTCCAGTTGCGCGCCGACGACGAGAACAACGCGATGATCTTCCGCTCCCTCAGAAGTCTCAACCAGCATATCCAGGCGCATCGCACCAAATAGGTCTTTACGCGGCCATGTTCGATTTCGTTTTCGAAAAGGCGTCCGGATGCTCCGGGCGGACCGCGCTGGTGATGCTTCCGGGCGCAGGGATGCGTTCATCAGAATTCCTGGAGCATGGCTTCGTCGATGCCATGCGGCGACGCAATTTGCAAGTCGATGCGGTGATGGTGGGCGCCTCTTCCGCTGATTACGTTTCCGTCGATTTCGGACAGCGCCTCAAGCGCCAGCTTCTCCATTTTCTGAACGGATACAGCCTCATCTGGCTGGCCGGAATTTCCCTGGGTGCGTTCGGCGTCCTCCGCCTTCTCCAGGAAGGAATGGAAAAGGTCGGCGGGATGCTGCTGCTTTCCCCTTTTATTTCCACGCGCGGCACGGTCGCCAGGGTGGTCCGGGAAGGTGGGCTGGATTGCTGGTCTCCGCATGCGGGTGAGCACCTGAACGACGACACCGCCCTGCTATGCTGGCTGAAACATCATCCGCAGGCATTTTCCCGGGAACTGTATCTCGGATGGGGGACGGACGATCGCTATTCCCTTGCGGGAGAATTGCTGGCAGCACGCCTTCCCGAAAATCGGGTGTTTCGCATACCGGGAGACCATGACTGGCCGACCTGGAATTCGCTCTGGCAGGAAATGCTCGATGCGGCTCCCTTTCCTGCGGGAGAAAAAATCCTGTGAACCGGACGGAATTGAAGCCATCGGTCAGGCTGATCTGTACGTCGGATGGACGGGTCGCCGAGGTGCTCGCCGAACATTGCGGAAGGGTTCTTGGCGTGATTTCCTATTCAGCTTCGGAGCCGGACTTTTCTTCCGGGGATCTGGTTCATTCCTGGGTGGAACTGGAAGTGTTGGGGGAGGAGACCTGTCACGAAATCTGGGTTTCCGAAAATCAGGTGAGCGTGCATCGTCAGGATGGATTCGAATATTCCTGCGATGGCGATTTCCTTTTCTGCAGCCATGTGCAGGACGAGTGCGTGCCGCAAGGACTCGAGCGCGCAGCCCATTCCGCCTATGCGGGCCTGTTCGATCTCCTCGACCGCTCGGGTTACCCTTTTCTTTTGCGGGCATGGAATTACTTTCCCGGCATCAACGATGCAGGCGAGGACATCGAGCGATACAGGGAATTCAATGCGGGTCGCCACGAGGCATTTTGCGAAAAGGGAAGAATCATCGAGGAAGGGAGCGTGCCGGCGGCCTGCGCACTCGGCACGCGCCGCGGAAATCTGGTGATCTGTTCCCTCGCTGGGCGGAGCAAAGGGGTGGCCATAGAAAATCCGAGACAGGTCAATGCCTATCGTTACCCCGGAAAGTATGGGCCGAAAAGCCCCACCTTTTCTCGCGGGATGCTGGCGGGAGATGCATTGCTGATCTCGGGCACGGCGAGCATCGTCGGCGCCGAAACCATGCATCCTGGAGATGTCATGCGCCAGCTGGAAGAGACGCTCGAGAATCTGCGAGTGGTCGGTTCGATGGCGAGGCGAGAGGGATTTGCCGCTGAAGATTTTCGCGGCCTTTGCCTCAATGTGTATCTCCGCAGCAGGGAAGATCTCGATTCGGTCCGCAAGCGGCTGCAAGCTGAATTCGGCCCCAACGCGAAAATTTTCTGCATGCAGGCGGAAATCTGCCGGGCGGATCTCCTGGTCGAGATCGAGGCTTTCTGGATGGTGCAAAGGGAGGCTGCATGAAGACGGGCATGATCGGAAAGCGTCTGTCTTCGGTTTCCATGCTGTTCTACGAATGCCTGGTCTATTATGGAGGGCTGCTCCTGTTTGCGGCGATGAGCCTGTGCTGGAGCTTCGTTGCCATGCCGCTCGGCCTGTTTCTGCCTCGCCAGGCAGGCGTACAGATCGGCAGAAGGGTGATCGCTTTCGGCTTCAGATCCTACCTGGCTTTCCTGGAAAAGAGCGGAATCGTGGAATGCCAACTCGACGAACTCCAAAGCCTCGGCGCTGAAAAGTCGATCATCGTCGCGCCCAATCATCCTTCCCTGATCGACGTCGTGCTCATGATCGCGCATCTTCCGAACGCGGTCTGCATCATCAAGGCCAATCTGCTGGATCAGCTCATTTTCTGAGGAAGCGCCAGACTTGCCGGATACATCAGGAATCTTTCCGAAGCCAGGCTGATCATCGATGCCACACGGGAAATCGAATCCGGAAGCCAGTTGCTGGTGTTTCCGGAAGGAACCCGAACCAGCGGTTGCGACATTCAGCCTTTCAAGGGCGGATTCGCGCTGATCGCGAAAAGGGCGCGCGCCCCGGTCCAGACGGTTTTCATCGAAATCAACCAGCCATTCCTCTGCAAGGGGCGTTCCATTTTCAGGAAGCCCGATTTTCCCCTGGTTTTCCGAGCAAGGCTCGGCGAGCGTTTTTCCCCGCCTGCGGATGTGAGGCCCTATATATCCCGTCTCGAACAGTATTGCCGTTCTGAAGTCATGGAAAAGGCTGCAGGAGAATCGTGATGGGGCCTTCCTCCACCCATCTGGTGCTGATCCCGAGCTACAATACCGGCAGGAAGGTGTATGAAACGGTGCGGGAAGCGCGCAGGCAGTGGAATCCTGTCTGGGTGGTGATCGACGGCAGCAGCGATGAAACTCCGGGTGGATTGCTGGAAATGGCGAAAGCCGATGATGGACTCAGGGTATGGGTGCTTGCGCAAAATTCCGGAAAGGGGGCTGCCGTTCATTTCGGGCTCGGGATGGCGCTTTCACAAGGCTTCTCCCATGTGCTGACCATGGATGCGGACGGCCAGCATCCTGCGGAAAAAATTCCTGAATTCATGGAGGCATCCGGGAAAAATCCGGATTCGATGGTGCTGGGATGCCCGCAATTCGATTCGAGCGCGCCGCTCATCCGGGTGCGGGGAAGAAGGATTTCCAACTGGTGGGCGAATTTCGAGACGCTGGGAGGAGGAATCGGCGATTCCCTGTTCGGGTTCCGGGTCTATCCCGCCGCGCAGCTTTGCGAAATCATGGAGAAGCAGCGCTGGATGAGGCGCTTCGATTTCGATCCGGAAGCGGTGGTCCGCCTTCGCTGGCGCGGGGTTGTTCCGGTCAACCTTTCCGCTCCGGTGAAATACTTCAGCCGCGAGGAAGGCGGGGTTTCGCATTTCAATTACCTCAGGGACAACACCCTGCTCACTTTCATGCACATCCGCCTGGTGAGCGGGTTCCTGCTGCGCCTGCCGCGGCTGCTGTTGCAAAAGCGCAGGGAGTCACGCCGACTTTCAGGCTGAGATCTTCGAGATATTCCAGAACGACTTCCCCTCCCTTCGCCAGCGCGGCAAGCAGCGGAACGGCGCGCGCTGCCGAAGAGTCGCTTCGCATTGCCTCCCAGCCGGAAAGCGAATCCGGATCTTCTCCGCAAAGCTCGATCGACAATGTGGCGATGGAATTTTCCGGATTCCGGTCGAGCACCATGGCCACGCCGAAAGGCTTGCCGGCCGGGGTGAATTCCTGGAGCGGAAAAGGGAACGGGGTGTCGAATGCGGCGAGCAATACCGGAATCCCTTCTGCGAGGCATTGTCCAGAGGCTTCCAGGAGCGCGGCGGAAAAACTTCCATTCCAGGCGCAAAGGCTGGAAGAGGGCTGCATGGAGCCGGAAGCAATGCTCCAGTATCCAGCGGCTGCATTGTGGACAGAATTGTGAAACCGGGTCGGGGAGACGAATCTTTCGGAAGTTGCGAGAGTCTCGCAGATCTGATGGATGGTATCCGTGTCGCCGTTGGAAGAAGCGAAAACCAGCGCGAGATCCTGTGCATTCAGGCCGGAGGAAAGCAGCGCCTGGCTTGCGACTTCGACCGCGAGCTTCACCGTCGGGCTCGCCCTTCTGCGCTCGGCTCCGGGCAGCATGTTCCCCTGCGGGCGGGGAAAGGATTCGAAATCGGGCATGCTGCCCGATTGAAGCGACCCTGCGAGTGCATCCAGGTTTTCGAATCCCGGCCCGATTGCGCCGATTCCTTTCAGGTAAACCTTCATTCTTTTCCGTATCCCAGGATGAGGCAGGCGTTGTTTCCGCCGAAGCCGAAGGAATTGCTGAGCACGGTACGTATTTTCCTGCTGCGATTTTCGAGCAGCACGTTCATGCCGAATTCAGGATCGACCGTGGCGGTGTTGAGCGTTGCGGGAAGCAGCCCTTCCCGAAGCGCGAGGCAGCAGATCGCAGCTTCCGTGATTCCGGCAGCCCCCAGGGTATGCCCGGTCCAGCCCTTGGTCGAGCTGCAGGGAGTCTCCTTTCCGAAAATTGCGCAAACTGCACGGTCTTCCGCGCTGTCGTTGGCGCGCGTCGCCGTTCCGTGCAGATTGACGTAATCGATCGCGGAGGCGGGAAGCGCGCTGCGTTCGAGCGCGCGAAGCATGGCAAGACGGGCTCCGGCGCCTTCCGGATGCGGGGTGGACATGTGATAGGCGTCGCTGCTTTCTCCATAACCGAGGAGCAAGGGAACATCGTATCTGCCTTGCGGCTTTTCGAGCAGGGCGAATCCCGCAGCTTCTCCGATCGAAATGCCGTTCCTGTCCGCGGAGGCGGGTCTGCAGGGCATGGTCGAGACGATTTCGAGGGAGGAAAATCCGTACAGCGTCGTCATGCAAAGGCTGTCCACGCCACCCACCACGGCCGCATCGCAAAGTCCGCAATCGATCAGACGGCTTGCGCTTGCGAACACCTTGGCGCTCGAAGAGCAGGCAGTCGAAATCGTGAAGGCAGGTCTCTGCAGACCCAGGTAGCGCCTCACGAAATCGGTCACTGAATAATTTTCGTGGGTGGTTCGGTAATGAAAATCTGCGGGCAGCCTGCCTTGCGGATCGCGCTCCCGGTAGGCGAGCTCCGTCGCGAGGATGCCGGAAGTGCTGGTGCCGAGGATCAACGCGATCCTGTGGCTCCCGTGACGGGAGATCGCGTCTTGCACCGCCGATTCGAAGCCGTCCGATACGAGTCCCAGCATTGCGAGGCGATTGTTGCGGCAATCGTATTCCGCGAATCGGGCGGGCAATGACTCGCTTTCCAGTCCTTCGACCCGCCCGATCCAGGTGTCGAGCTGCGCATCCAGGAAGTCGCAGCGGCGCAGGCCCGATTTTCCGTTGCGGATCGCTTCCAGTGTGGAGGAAGTTCCGCGACCGAGGGCATTGACCACGGTGTAATGGCTGATGGCTAGGGATTGCATGTCTGGAGTGCGGTCGCAATGCAGAATCTGTAAGGTTTCTTCCGACCGATAAAGGCGTGAAAAGCGCTATTCTAATGTCACGCAACCTTCCGGGCAATCACCATGGGAGGTCGCTTTCCTGTTTTCAATCAGCGCATGGATCGGGTAATATTGAAAACTTCGCCTGCTTTTCGGTTGCGCGGATTGCACGGAGGTTTGACCTCCCGATAACAAATTTGAATATGGCCTGTATGGATGACAATCTGCAAATCATCAAGGACTTTCTTGACCGTCACCTGGACAATCCTCCAGAGCGCATCCAGCCGGAAAACAGACTCGAAGAAATCGGAATCGATTCTCTCGGGATGCTGGAACTGATTTTCTCAATGGAAGAAAAATACGGAATCCGCCTGTCCGGAGACCTGCCAACGCCGCGCACGGTCGGTGACCTGCTGCAAATATTCGAAAAATTCAGGCAAGCTGCGAAATGAGTCATTCCCGAAGGGTTGCGATCACCGGCCTGGGGCTCGTCAACCCTTTCGGAGGCGACTCGGAGGATTTCTTCGCCAGGATCATGAGAGGAGAATCCGCGGTATCGCATTACCGTCATCCCGCTGCTCCTGACGATCTCGCGCAGCCCGTGGTTCGTTGCGCTTCCTTCCATCCGGAGCAGGCGATCGGACGTGCATTGACCAGCATGACAGATCGCTACAGCCAGTTTGCGCTTGCCGCCGCATTCGATGCCTGGAAGGATGCGGGCATGGAAGGCAAGGCCCAATCCGCGGAATTCGGCGTTTCCTGGGGGACAGGGGTGGGCGGTGCGCTCACCTTCGAGAAGGGATATACCGATTTCTTCGTTCAGGGAAAGCGCCGCATGTCGCCGCTCACCGTGGCGCTTGCAATGAACAATGCGGCTGCTTCCCATATCGCCATTGCGCTGGGGCTTGGCGCGTCCTGCCAGACCTATTCGGTTGCCTGCGCCTCATCGGCGATTTCCATCGGGGAGGCTTATCGCAGGATCCGTTCCGGGGAGAGCACCCTGGTCGTGGCAGGAGGTTCGGAGGCGCCGCTCACCTTTTCGGTGATGATGGCCTGGGACGGGATGCGGGTCGTGGCACAAGGGGACGAATTCACTTCTTCCCGATCCTGTCGCCCTTTCCAGGAAGGAAGAACCGGGCTGGTTCTGGGGGAGGGCGGAGCTGCCATGGTGCTCGAGGACTGGGATCATGCGGTGCAGCGGGGGGCCAGGATCCATTGTGAAATCGCAGGATATGGCCAGAGCTGCGACCATGCGCACCTGGTTCGGCCCGATGCGAAAGGGCAGGTCAGGGCGATGCAGGAGGCGCTTCGCGAAGCAGGGCTTTCTCCTCATGAGGTCGGCTATGTGAATGCGCACGGAACCGCCACCCTGGAAGGGGATCCGGTCGAGATTGACGCGCTGAAAACCGTTTTCGGAGAATGGGCAAGGGATCTGCCTGTGAGTTCGACCAAATCGATGCACGGCCATCTTCTCGGTGCCGCGGGCGCCATGGAAGCGGTGATCACCGC
>JABEVD010000202.1 GCA_013044025.1 Burkholderiales bacterium | reverse complement strand
TCCCGCCTTCCCTTGAGAAACTGGGCGACCCCCGCCTTCCATCCGTACCCCAATGTTCTTGCCAGCATGCCGAATGCGGAACTGGATTTTCCCTTGCCGTTACCGGTGAGGACGAGAAGCAACCCCTTGTCCCGGTCCGCCTTCTCGATCGCGGAGTCCACCACTTCCTTCTTGCGCGCCATTCGCGCCTTGTGTTTCTCATCCATGCCGCATCCTTGCCCTGAAGAAAAGCAGGGTTACGGGAATCAGGTAAAGGTATGCGCCCAGGACATAGGGAGGATAATATCTGACGACCCTTGCGAAATATTCCGCGATTCCCGCGATTTCGAAGCGGCCTGAGAAAAGAAAGAATGCGCCGTTCGAAATCAGGAAAGCTGCGCTGAGCGCCAGCAGCGGAATGATCGAAAATCTGGCGACGCTCCCTTTCGCAGCGAGACTCCTCCCCGCTTGCCAAAGCACTCCATAGGCTGGAATCAGGAACCAGTATGCCGGAGAGATGCAGTAGTCGCTCACGCCGAATTTCGAGATGGCGAGATAGTCGAGAAGCCCCGCCTCCAGCAGCAGGGCTGCAAAGGCGATCGGGCTATCCAGGAAAAATCCAGCGAGCAGGAATGCAGCCAGGGATGCATCGGGAAGATGTCCTGAAAAATGCATGCGGGTTGCCGCCATGAGCACAACAATTGCGGCGAATGGGTACAGTTTCATCCGTGTTCCTTTCAGGTTGAAGCGGGGAAAAATCCCCGCCATGCGCTATTGCCGGTAATCCATTCCGATATAAATCGTCCTGCCCAGCGTATTGTATCCGTAAGCCTCGGAATAATTGCGATTGAATGCATTTCCGATCCTGCCCACCACATCGAGGTGGCGATTCACGGTGTAGCGCGATGTGAGGTTGAGGATAGCATAGGAAGGAAGGGTGACCGGCGCGAAAGTGACCGGATTGGCATCGTTTCTCGGCCCGCTGTAGCGCACTTCGCTCCCGACATTCCAGGAAGAAAAATCCCGGGATGCGGAAAGCGTGGCGTATTGCCTGGCGCGGCGCGGAAGGAGTTGACCGGTGAGCGCATCCTTCGGATCCTGGAAGGTCGCATTGAAGCCGAGATGGTTCGCTCCGAAATCCCCGCGGTAGGTGAATTCATCGCCGGTGATGACAGCCTGATTGATGTTGATCATGGTGGTGAAACCCGCATTGATGGTGATCAGGTTGTGGATGCGGTTGTCGAAATGGATCAGATCGACATGCTGCCCTTTCCCGGAATAATGCACGCCCGCTTCCCAGTTCTTCGATTTTTCAGGCTGGAGATTGGGGTTTCCCTGGTAGCCGAAGGAAAGCGGCCAGTACATGTCGTCGAAAGTCGGCGCCCTGAAGGCATTGCTCACGCTCGCGGTGGCGCGCCAATCCTTCGCGAAGGAAAAACCGTACCCCAGAAGCCCGGTGTTCGCCGTTCCGAAATCGGAATAGCGGTCCTGGCGAACGTCCACCTGCACCGAATGCCTGCCGTAATTACCGTCGAATCCGGACGAAAGGCTGTTCACGATTCGGGAGGTTTGGGTGAAGAATACCGTGGAGGAAACCGCCTGCCGCAGATGCTCCGCAGTGACATGCATCCTGGCGCCGGGTGAAATCGTGAAATTGTTCTGCCAGGAAAGAAGGTCGTTGACGGTCTGATAATGAGACTGCAGCACGCCGTTCAGATAGGTATGGCTGTCGTCCGATCCCTGGGAAAGGCTGAGATCGCTCTTCCAGTTATCGGTGATGCCGTCCTCTGACCGGACCGTCGCTTTCTGGATCTTTTCGACGATGTTGTTGATGTCGGTCACCGCAAGATTGAATGGATTGTCATAGGAGATGTTTCCCCGCGTGCCGTAAAGGGATGCCGAAATCGCATGATCCTGGTTGAATTCGTGCCGGACGCTCGCATCCGCAGATTCGTTGACATACCCGTTGTTGTTCGGATTCACGCCGGGAATGAGCGCAGGATTCATCGCAGAGACCCCTTCCGTCCTGAACCTGCCCGCATGCACGCCGAAGGAGGTTCCGCCCACTTCCCCCGAAAATCCGGCCGAGGCGCTGGCCGTTCCCTGATTCCCCCCGCCCGTACTCACGGAGAAGGAGGGCGCGCCGTGTCCCTTTTTGGTGAAGATCTGGATCACACCGCCGATCGCCGGAGATCCGTACAGACTGCTGACATTGCCCCTGACCACCTCGATATGATCGATGTCGGAGAGCATGATGTGCTCGATTGCAGTGGCGCCTGTGGTGGCGGAATCGATGCGAAACCCGTCGAGCAGCACCAGCATCTGCGTCGAATTGGTGCCGCGCATGAAGACGCTCGCCTGACTGCCGAATCCGCCGGTCTGCACCAGTTCCACCCCCGGCAGGGAGCGCAGCAGGGTGGAAAGATCGGGCGCGCCCGAATCCCGGATCTGTTGCGAAGTGATCACCGAAGTGTCTGCGATGGTGCTGTCGAGCGGCTGCGGAATTCTGGATGCAGTGACGACGATTTCCTGATTGTCTGCGAAGGATTCGCCAGGAAGGATGGCCGCGGCGATGAGCGCGGAAAGGACGATTTTCTGTTTCATTGAGATTTCCCGAATCTGTTCCAAGGGTCCCCGTTGGAACGTTGCATTCAGGAAATGCGCGGGCGAACGAATGCCCGGCAGGCCGCGCCTCCCGCAGCATTCCCTGTCCCCCTCGAGGCCGGTATCCGGGCTCGCGAGACCTGTTTCGCCGCCTTCCCATGCTTGCGCACAGTGGCATTCCGGCGAAACCTCACTCGCTTACCGTTGCGGGGGCAGCACAGGCATTTCACCTGTTTCCCGTTTATCCGGCCCGAAAACGGGCCGGCACCTCAAGGCGGAGCGGATTGTATCACAGGCCCAGCATCGGCCCGAGTTCTTTCCAGATGTTGTCGAGGACCATTTTCTGGGCGGCAACCGAAGGATGACGGCCGTCCGGCTGGAAATCGGCGAGATTTCCGGCGAATCCTTCCATCATGAACGGCACCAGCGCGATCTTGCGCGCCTTTGCGATTTCGGGGTACATTTGCGCGAACTCACCGGAATATTTCCTGCCGTAATTGGGGGGAAGACGCATGCCGACGAGGAGCACCCTTGCATGGCGTTTCCTGCATGCGCGTACCATCGCATCGAGATTGTCCCGGGTGATGGACAAGGGCTGACCCTGCAATCCGTCGTTCGCTCCGAGTTCGAGCACGACGATGGAAGGAGAGAACCTTTCGAGCGCTTCCTCGATTCTGGAAAGCCCGCCGCTAGTGGTCTCCCCGCTGATGCTCGCGTTCACCACCGAGAACCTGCCGGAGAGCCTTTTTTCGAGCAGGTTCACCCAGCCTTTCCCGGCGGGCAGGCCGTATCCTGCGGAAAGGCTGTCTCCGAAAATCAGGATGGTCGCCGAAAAAGCGGTTTCCGGAAGAAACAGGAAGGCGAACAATAAAATGGCAATTTTTCCGGATCCGGACATGGTTCATCCCGTTCTGAAGGTCGTCGGACTCGAAAAGAAAATCGATTCCGGGCTCGTCATTTTGCGCAATATCAGCTTCGAGATCAATCCCGGGGATGCGGTTTCCATCGTGGGCGCATCGGGCTCCGGAAAATCCACCCTGCTCGGCCTGATGGCGGGCCTCGATCATCCATCGAGCGGCAAGGTCTACATCGGAGAGCAGGATCTCTATGCGCTCAGCGAGGACGAGCGCGCAAGGCTCCGGGCGAAACTGGTTGGCTTCGTATTCCAGTCCTTCCAGCTCCTGCCCGCGCTCACCGCGCTGGAAAACGTCATGCTGCCGCTCGAACTTGCCGGAAGACGCGGCGCGAAATCGCTCGCGCTGGACCTGCTGGGCAGGGTCGGCCTCGCCGAGCGGACTTCCCATTATCCGCGTGAGCTTTCTGGAGGCGAGCAGCAGCGGGTCGCGATCGCGCGCGCCTTCGTCACCGATCCTGCGATCCTGTTCGCAGACGAGCCCACTGGAAACCTCGATTCTGCAACCGGGGAGAGCGTGATCGAATTGATGTTCGAACTCAACCGCGAACAGAATGCGACGCTGATCCTGGTCACCCACGATGCGGAGCTTGCAAGGCGCTGCGGCAAAAGCATCCATCTGAAGATGGGAGAGATGGTTGAATGACCTGATGCTCTCCCTGCGCCTGCTGCTCCGCGAAGCCCGGTCCGGAGAACTCACCGTGCTTTTCCTTTCCGTGCTGATCGCGGTTTCCGCGATGACCACGGTGGGATTTTTCGCGGAAAGGGTGAAGTCCGGCATCGAAGGACAGGCGCAGAAGCTGCTCGGGGCCGACATCGCGGTGAGCTCGGACCATCCGCTCGATGCGAAATTTCCCGAAAAAGCGCAATCGGCAGGGCTCAGGGTAACCGAAGCGATGCACTTTCCCAGTATGGCAAGCTTCGGCGACAGAAGCCTGCTCACCGCAATCCGCGCGATCGAAAATGGATATCCATTGCGCGGGGAAATGAAGCTTTCGAACGGAAAAATGGGCATTCCGGAAAGGGGAACGGTCTGGGGGGATGCGAAGCTCTTCGCCCGTCTCGGCGTCCATGTCGGAGACAGGATCAGCATCGGGGATGCGGATTTCACTCTTTCTGCGCAGATCCTGGACGAGCCGGGAGCGGCTTTCTCCTTCATGAGCCTCGGACCCGGGATCGTCATGAACCGGGAAGACCTCGCGAGGACCGGGCTGATTTCGACCGGAAGCAGGGTTCGCTATCTTCTCTATGCCGCCGGAGAGGAAGGAAAGATCGCTGCATTCAGGACCTGGGCGAAGAAAAATCTGGGGAGGGGACAGGGCATCGAGGATGCGCGCGAAGGAAGCCCGGAACTCAGGCAAATGCTCGACCGCTCCGAAGTGTTCCTCAGGATGGCCTCCCTGCTTTGCGTGGTGCTGGCCGGGGTCGCCATCACGCTCGCGGCAAGGCGCTTCGTTTCCCGCCACCTCGATTCCTGCGCGATCATGCGGGTGATGGGAACCACCCGCCCCCGTCTTTTCCGGATTTTCCTCCTGCAGTTTTCCTTCCTCGGCCTCTTCACCAGCGCATTCGGCATTCTTTCCGGATATTTCGCCCAGGATCTCCTCGCCCAGGGGCTCTCCGGAGTCATGAACGTGCATCTTCCCGCCCCTTCCCCGCTTCCCGCGCTGGAAGGCGGCGCAGCCGGGATGCTGCTGTTCCTGGGTTTCGCCCTTCCTCCCATATATTCGCTGGCAGGGGTTCCGCCCATGCATGTGATCCGGCGCGAATCCGGAACGAAACCCGCAGGATTTCTTCCCGGACTCGCCCTGCTCTTCGCGCTATTCCTCTGGCAGGCCCGGGACTGGAAGCTCGGCCTCATCGTTTTCGGAGGATCCTCCGCCATGCTCGCCGCATCCGGATTCGCAGCCATCCTGTTCATCGGCAGGATCCGGGGAGGTGGAGCGGGATGGCGCTACGGCATCGCGAGCCTGAGAAGGAGGAGCGCGACCAGCGCAGTGCAGATCCTCGCTTTCGGGCTCGGGCTGATGGCGATCCTGGTGCTCACCCTGGTTCGCGGAGATCTTTTCAGGATCTGGCACGAAAGCCTTCCGGAAAACGCACCCAACCGTTTCGTGCTCAACATCCAGCCGCAGGCGCTGCAGCCAGTGAAGGAATTCATGGCCTCGAACGGAATCGGCCATCCGGAATTCTTCCCGATGGTGAAGGGCAGGCTGGTCGGGATCAACGACCGGCAGGTTTCCTCGGACGATTATCGGGAAATGCGCGCGAAGCACCTCGTGGACCGGGAATTCAACCTTTCCTGGGCATCCAGCCCTGAAAACGAGCTGGCTGCGGGAAGATGGTGGAAGGAAGGGGAGAAGGATGCATTTTCGGTCGAGGAAGGAATCGCCAAAACCCTTTCCATCCGCATGGGAGACAGGCTGACCTTCGAGGTGGCCGGAGAAACGGTTTCGGGCCGGGTCGTGAATCTCAGGAAAGTGAACTGGAATTCCTTCCGGGTGAATTTCTTCGTGATCGCCCCCCCATCCATGCTCGACTCCTATCCCGCCAGCTACATCACGAGCTTTCATCTTCCCGCGCAGAACCAGGAAAGCATCAGCCTGCTTGCGAAAAGATTCCCCACCCTGCTGGTGGTCGACGTCTCCACCCTCATCGCGAAAATGCAGAAGATGATGAACCAGGTCGCATCCAGCATGCAGTTCGTGTTCCTCTACAGCCTTCTCGCCGGCGCGCTGGTGCTTTTCGCAGCCTTCGCCTCCACCCAGGACGAGCGAATGCGGGAAGCCGCGATCATGAGGGCCCTGGGCGCGGACACCCGGCAGATCCTCGCAGCGCACGCATCGGAATTCCTGATCCTGGGGATTTTTTCAGGCGCATTCGCTGCCCTCGGGGCGAGCGCGATCGGTTATTTCGCCAGCACCAGGCTGCTCGATCTTCCCTACCATTTCGATCCGCAAATCTTCCTCATCGGGATTTCCGCAGGCGCAATCGGAGTGGTTTTGACGGGACTACACTGGACGCGCAAGGTGCTGAAATCCTCCCCGCTTGCGGTTCTTCGCGAAGTCTAGGAAGTATCCTTCGCAAGGGATTTGATCAGCAAAACGAGCGCCCCGCTCCCCCCTTCCCCGGGTCCCGCCTCGCAGAATGCGAGAACCGAAGGAATCTGCACCAGCCAGTTGCCGACCTTCGATTTCAGGACCGGCGCTCCCTTCGAGCCGTATCCCTTGCCGTGAACCACCCTGGCGAAGCGGATCCCGTTTTCGGCAGCCTGCGCAATGAAGCGCAACAACTCCACCCTCGCCTCGTCGCTGGTCAATCCGTGCAGGTCGAGCTCGAACTGCACCCTCGCCTTCCTGAGCTTCCTGAGTTCCCTGGATAATCCCGGCCTGCAGAAGGAATGCTCCCCTTCCTGGAGATGGGGATGATCGGAGAGGAAATCCGGGACCGGCTCCTCCTTCCTGTCGATCCGTTTCGCGACGGGGCGCTTCTTCCCTGTATCCGCCCGATTTCCGGGAGGAAGGGGAATCGCGTCCTTCACCGCTTCGAGAAAAAGGTCCCGGTCCGCATCCTTCGGCATTTCAGCCGAGTTCGTCGAGGTATTTTTCCGCGTCGAGCGCAGCCATGCAGCCGGTCGCAGCGCTGGTGATCGCCTGGCGATAGACATGGTCCTGCACGTCCCCTGCCGCGAAAACGCCGGGGATGCTGGTCGCGGTCGCGTTTCCTTCACCGCCCCCTTGGTCCGGATATAGCCGTTCCTCATCTCGATCTGTCCATCGAAAATGGAAGTATTGGGCCGATGTCCAATCGCGATGAAGACGCCCTGAAGTTGGATATCGCGGGTGGATTCGTCCCTGGTGCTCCTGATTCTGACTCCGGTGACGCCGGTCTTGTCTCCCAGCACTTCGTCCAGAACATGGTCGGTGGCGAGCGAGATCTTCCCTTCGGAAACCTTTTCCATCAGTTTGTCGATGAGGATCTTCTCGGATCTGAACTTGTCCCTGCGATGGATCAGCGTGACATGTTTTGCGATGTTGGCAAGATAGAGCGCTTCCTCGACTGCGGTGTTGCCGCCGCCCACCACGCAAACTTCCTGGTTGCGGTAGAAGAATCCGTCGCAGGTGGCGCAGGCGGAAACGCCCTTGCCCATGAAGGCTTCCTCGGAGGGAAGTCCGAGATACATGGCGGAAGCGCCGGTCGCGATGATGAGCGCATCGCAAGTATAGGTTCCGGCATCCCCGATCAGCGTGAAGGGTTTTTCGGTGAGCCTGGCCGTGTGGATGTGATCGAAAAGGATCTCGGTCTCGAAACGCTCCGCATGCTTCAGGAAGCGCTCCATGAGTTCCGGTCCCTGTACGCCGTCGACATCCGCAGGCCAGTTGTCGACTTCGGTGGTGGTGGTGAGCTGACCGCCCTGGGCCATTCCGGTGACGAGAACGGGTTTCAGGTTGGCGCGGGCTGCATAGATCGCAGCGGTATAGCCTGCCGGGCCCGACCCCAGGATCAGTAGTCTGCAGTGTCTGGAATTCATCTGGATTCTCGCAATGTAAAATTCAGGAATCTAAAGCAACGCGGGAAATTTGTCGAGACGCTTTGGAAAGATGGAACTGGGATATAATGACAGGCTGAACCACTTGCTTTGCCGACAGATAGATGGCGAACAAACCGAAAGAATTTCCTCCAAAGCTGGCAGCCCTCCTGCGCGAATCGTGGTGGCTGGTGCTGGTGGCCGCCGCGATTTTCCTGGTGCTGATCCTGAAGACCTACGATCCGCGAGATCCCGGCTGGTCCCACACCGCAACCCACCCCGTCATCCAGAATGCGGGCGGGGAATTCGGCGCCTTCCTCGCCGACATCCTGCTTTACTCCTTCGGGCATTCCGCTTATTGGGGAGTGGCCTTCCTGGTGTATTCGATCGCCTGGGTGTACAGGAAGCTCGATCAGGCCGAAAGCGAAGGACATGCCTCCCTCCTGGTGTCCTTCATCGGATTCCTCGCGCTCCTCGTCGCGAGCAGCGCGATGGAAGCGCTGAGATTCCATTCCGCCAGAGGCAGCCTTCCCTCCTATTCAGGCGGGCTGATCGGCGATGTGCTGAGCGAGACGATTTCGAAGGCTTTCGGCTTCACTGGCTCGACCATCCTGCTGATCCTGATCATCGCGGTGAGCTTCAGCCTGTTTACCGGCTTTTCCTGGCTTTCCTTCATCGAATGGCTGGGAGGAAGCCTCGAAGACGCCTATTTTATCACCCTGCAGAAAATCGAGAACTGGCAGGACAGGCGCGCCGGAAAGGCTGCGCTTTCCGCCCGCAAGGAATATGTCGAGGTGGAAAAGAAGCGCGTCGATCCGGAGCACAAGGTGAAGATCGAGACGGGGCCGGTCGAGATTCCGAAATCCCTGCGGGTGGAAAAGGAGAGGCAGGTTCCGCTCTTCTCCGACCTGCCCGATTCGGACCTGCCGCCGCTCCATCTTCTCGATCAGCCCCCTGCCGACATTCCGGTGATTTCTTCGGAAACGCTGGAATACATCTCCCGCCTCATCGAAAGAAAGCTCATCGATTTCGGGGTGGAAGTGAAGGTGGTGGCGGCCTATCCCGGCCCGGTCATCACCCGCTACGAGATCGAGCCCGCTGTCGGCGTGAAGGGAAGCCAGATCGTGAACCTGGTGAAGGATCTGGCAAGAGCGCTTTCGGTGCTGAGCATCCGGGTGGTGGAGACCATTCCTGGAAAATCCTACATGGGCCTCGAGATCCCGAATCCTTCAAGGCAGATCGTCTGCCTTTCCGAGATCCTCGGCGCAAGGGTTTATGCGGACATGGCTTCCCCGCTTTGCATCGCGATGGGGAAAGACATCGCCGGAAACCCGGTGGTCGCCGATCTCGGCAAAATGCCCCATGTCCTGGTCGCCGGCACCACGGGATCCGGAAAATCGGTGGCGATCAACGCCATGATCCTGAGCCTGCTCTACAAGTCTTCCCCCGAATCGGTGCGCCTCATCCTGGTCGACCCGAAGATGCTGGAGCTTTCCGTCTACGAGGGAATCCCGCATCTGCTCGCCCCGGTGGTGACAGACATGAAGCAGGCGGCTTCCGCCCTCAACTGGTGCGTGGGGGAAATGGAAAAGCGCTACAAGCTGATGGCCGCGGTGGGCGTGCGAAATCTTTCCGGCTACAACCACAGGGTACTGGAAGCGAGGCGCGAAGGAAATCCGCTCACCAATCCATTCTCGCTCACGCCTGAAAATCCGGAGCAGCTCGAGACCATGCCGATGATCGTGGTCATCATCGACGAGCTCGCCGACCTCATGATGGTGGTGGGAAAGAAAGTCGAGGAACTCATCGCCAGGCTTGCGCAAAAAGCGCGGGCTTCCGGGATCCATCTGATCCTGGCCACGCAGCGTCCTTCCGTCGCCGTGATCACCGGACTCATCAAGGCCAACATCCCGACCCGGGTGGCCTTCCAGGTTTCCAGCAAGATCGATTCGAGGACCATCCTCGACCAGATGGGGGCGGAAGCCCTGCTCGGCCAGGGCGACATGCTGTATCTCCCCCCTGGAACCGGCTATCCGCAGCGGGTGCACGGCGCATTCGTCTCCGATCAGGAAGTGCATCGGGTGGTCGAATACCTCAAATCGCATTCCGAAGCGGATTATGTCGACGGCATCCTAGATTCTCCCGAGGAAGGCGAAGAAATCGATGCGGGAGGAGGCGAGGACACGGAATCCGATCCGCTTTACGACGAGGCGGTGGGGATCGTTCTGAAGAACAGGCGGGCTTCGATTTCCCTGGTGCAGCGTCACCTGAGGATAGGCTACAACCGGGCGGCGCGCCTCATCGAACAGATGGAAAAATCGGGGCTGGTTTCCAGCATGCAGAGCAACGGCAACCGGGAAATCCTGGTGCCATCGAGGAACAACGAATGAGAGCAATCCTACTCGCAGCGCTTCTTTTCTCCCTGGAAGCGCATGCTTCCGCAGTCGACAGGCTGAACGAATTCGTGAAGGCGACGCATACCCTGAAAGCGCATTTCGTGCAGTCGGTCTACAACAGCAAGATGGACCAGACCCAGAACGCGGAAGGCGAGATGATGTTCTCCCGTCCGGGGAAATTCAGGTGGGTCTACGACAAGCCCTATGCGCAGATCCTGGTGGGGGACGGGGAGAAGCTCTGGACCTACGACGAGGATCTCGAACAGGTCACGGTGAGAAAGCTCGACCGCGCGATCGGCAGCAGCCCGGCCGCCCTGCTCGCCGGGGACAACGAGATCGGGAAAGCCTTCGTACTTTCCGATGGAGGAACGAAGGAAGGGATGGAATGGGTGGAAGCCTCTCCGAAAGGAAAAGAGAGCAATTTCCAGAGTCTCAAGCTCGGTTTTTCCGGAAAGTTTCTTTCGGTCATGGTGCTGAAGGATTATTTCGGCCAGGTGACCATCATTCATTTTTCGGACATGAAGCTCAATCCAGTAATTCCCGCATCGACCTTCCATTTCACCCCTCCCAAGGGGGCGGATGTCATCGGTGAGTGATCTTTTTTCCGCAGAGCCCGCCCCGCCTCTTGCGGAAGAGCTGAGGCCGAAAAAGCTCTCCGAAGTGATCGGCCAGTCGCATCTCCTCGGAGAAGGAAAACCGCTCGAACTCGCCTTCCGTTCCGGGAAGATTCATTCGATGATCCTGTGGGGGCCTCCAGGGGTGGGAAAGACCACCATCGCGAGGCTCACCGCGCAATCCTTCGGCTGCGAATTCATCGCATTGTCCGCTGTTTTTTCCGGAGTGAAGGATATCCGGGCCGCGATGGAAGAAGCGGAGCGGAATCTTGCCCTGGGAAAAAGGACCATCCTTTTCGTCGACGAGATCCATCGCTTCAACAAGGCGCAACAGGATGCGCTCCTTCCCTATGTCGAATCCGGTCTCGTCACCTTCATCGGAGCTACCACAGAAAACCCTTCGTTCGAAGTCAATTCCGCGCTCCTTTCCCGGGCGCAGGTCTATGTGCTGAAATCCCTCTCCGAGGAAGAACTCGGGGAACTTTTTTCCAGGGCGAGAAAGAGCGCGCTGCCTGAGCTGGAATTCGAGGATCTCGCGGTTTCGACCCTGATCGGCTATTCGGACGGGGATGCGAGAAGGCTTCTGAATCTGCTGGAGCAGACCGGAACCGCCGCGAAGGCCGCAGGAATGTCCAAAGTGAGCGCGGATTTCCTTCAGGGCGCGCTATCTCTCAATGTCAGGCGCTTCGACAAGGGAGGGGAGAATTTCTACGACCAGATCTCGGCGCTGCACAAGTCGGTCAGGGGATCGAATCCGGATGCCGCGCTCTACTGGTTGTGCAGGATGCTCGACGGCGGAGCCGATCCCAGATATCTTGCCCGGCGCATCGTCAGGATGGCCTGGGAAGACATCGGCCTTGCCGACCCGAGGGGAGTCACCCTTGCGCTGGATGCGGCGGAGACCTACGAGCGCCTTGGCTCCCCCGAAGGGGAACTCGCACTTGGGGAAGCGGTGATCTATCTTTCGGTCGCGGCCAAAAGCAATGCGGCCTACAACGCCTTCAACGAGGCGATGGCCTTCGTGAAAAAGGACAAGTCGCGCGAAGTGCCCATTCATTTACGGAACGCTCCGACCAAACTCATGAAGGAGCTGGGCTACGGCCACGCATACCGCTACGCGCATGACGAACCCAATGCCTATGCTGCGGGGGAGAACTATTTCCCCGAAGGCATTCGCGCCCCAGGCTGGTACCGTCCCACTCCGCGCGGCATGGAAGGCAAGATCGGCGAAAAGCTCGACCATCTTCGCGAACTCGACCGACAGGCGAAAAAGGGAAACTGAGCCCCCGAAGGGGATCATTTCATCGCCCGGTTTTGTTCGAGGAG